>NZ_JBIWAP010000007.1:0-275082 GCF_044760075.1 Kitasatospora sp. NPDC098663
ACGTCCCCACTCCTGCCCGTACACATGCCCAGATACGAGCCCGCAGCGACTCCTCAGAGCAACACCAAAGAGATGTGTTGATTATCTGCAAGCCCTTAGCACGATGGCCCAGCCGCTCCAACGGCCAGGCCATCGCCAGTGCGACTGTAGAGCCACACCGTAGGTACAGAGGGTCCGTCTCGGAACCCCTGGTGTTAGCGCACCAGGCGAGGCGGGCCCTCTTCCATGCATTCGATGATGCTCACGCACCTCAATGCACTAAGTCTCTAATGACGATACCAGGATGTCTTCTTCATGGTAGGCATTGTCTTGTCACAGCGAGTGGCTCCCGGAAGCGCATCGCCTGTCCCGACTATTCCGATGACCAGTCTTGATGCTGCTGGAGCGAGTCAACGGCTGGTCGTCGCGTATGTCGAACCACAGGCATACGCGGAGCTTCGCCAGCTGTCCCGGTAGTTGCAGGTCAGGCGAGGGCATCTGAGACGAGTTGCATCGAGTCCACAACCACCACAGCGCCGGCGGTGGCCAGCTTGGCGTCCTTCCCCGGCTTGTTGGCGTAGCCGATCGTCGGGACTCCGGCGGCCTTCCCGGCCTCGACATCACGGGCCGCGTCGCCGATGAAAATGCAGTGCTCCGGTCTGGTGCCCGCGGCTTCCATCGCTTCGAGCAGGAGGCGCGGGTTCGGCTTCATGGACGAGGGGTCGCCCGGGGCGCGCCCGAAGACGCCGGTCACATAGTCGCTGAGGCCGTGCTCGGCGAGGTAGGCCTCGATGGCCGCGCCCGCGTTGTTGCTGACCACGGAGACCAGCCGACCAGAGCGGACGGCAGCACGCAGGAGAGATTCTCCGCCCGGGGTCGGGCGGGCGACTCGGACGGCTTCAGTCTCCAACGCGACCAGCGCCGCATCCGTGCTCGCCGTGAGATCGGGCCGGGCGTCCGCGACCAGCCGGAACAGGGCGAGCGGATCGTTCTCCTCGGCCGCCCCGGCCGGGGCCTGCTCGCCGCCGGCGAGCAGGCCCTCGCGGAGTCGCCGCGCGACCTCCGACGCAGGAAGGCCGGCGAAGACCGAGCAGACCGGGCCGTCGAAGTCGAGGAGCACGTGCTTCACCGGCCGCAGCACGTCGGCGAGTTGCTGAGGGGTGGCGATCATGGCTGCCGCTCGTAGGCGATCGTGCTCCACACGCTGTCGAACCACATCTGGGCCTGCTGGACGTACTGCGATCCGAGCGAGGCGTCGTCCGGGCCGGCGGCGTGGTGGAAGAGTGTGGTGTCCTTGCCGGTGACGTCGTAGAAGGTGTGGGCGGTGTCGTCGATCGCCACGGTGCGCTCGCGGAGCGGGTAGAAGCCGAAGAACGCCTCCGACCTGTTCAGGATGTACAGCTTGAACAAGCTGGACGCCCGGTGGACCTTAACCTGGACGCTCGCCTTCTGGACGAGGCCCAGCTCGGCCAGCATCTCCACCGAGTGAGCGATGCCGCCGGCGTTCGTCAGGGCGATGTTGCGGGCGCGCTGCCGAAGGGTGGCCTCGTCCTGGAGCCCGTCGACCAGGACCGGCACGGCCATCGGCGCCGTGGTGTCCGGCAGTAGCAGGCGGACCGTGATGGACTCCGGCGCCAGCCGGCCGGAGCGGACCTTGTCGAGCGGCTCCTGGAGCGCGTTGTGCAGCGTCTCGCTGGAGAACCCGGCGAAGTCGAGGGTCACCTGCTGCTGCTCAAAGGCCGCCTCCAGGTGCGGCCGCAGCCCGACCGGTCGAGAGGTGCGCTCCCGCACGAAGGAGCCGCTGCCCTGCCGGGTCACGATCAGCCCCTCGCTGCGGAGCAGGTCGAGCGCCTTGTCCACCGTGCCACGCGCCACGCCGAAGTGCTTCGCCAGCTCGGGGCCGGAGGGCAGCTTGTCGCCGGTCTCGAAGCCTGGCTTCTTCGTGAGGATCGAGGCCCGCAGAGAGCTGCCGACCTGCTGATACGGGGGGCGCGAGTCATCCGGGTCTAGGGCCATCTCCCCATGCTAGGGCAGGTGCCCAAGAGGGGCGAGAAACCCAACTCTCTTGACCTGCCTAAGCAGGTTGTCTATGTTGTGGGTGTCGCACCAAGTGAGACAGGGGCGACACAGAGGGGCCTTCTTTGGGCTGCTCTGAGCTGCACAAACGCACCCGTGAATGGACGGCGCCCGCCGTACCCGGGGTGAAGGGGCCCGGGATAGATCGGGCCGAGGCAACCGGCGCCTTGGCAGTCCGGATGGCTAGAGACCGAAAGGTCAACGCCGTCCATGCCTGGGAGCACATCCCGAAAGGACGGCCCGTCGGGTCCTGCTCTGCCGGATCCGACCTGTGAACGAGTGACTTTGGCCCGGCCCTTCCGCTCGCGGTTGGGCCGTGGCCATGGCTACTCGTGCGCCACGAGTAGCTGGGCCCACATGAGTTGGGCTGGCGCGCGTTCCTTGGCCGGAGCGCGCCAGCCCCAGGCCCGCCCTCTACCAGAGACGAGGCAGACCCATGAAGTCGATTGTTGCAGGGCAGATGGCCCTGACGCCGGACGAGTTCGCCGAGTTGGCGCTCGGTCTCGCTGCGGACTCGGAGTTCACCCGACTGTTCACCGGGGTGCCCGGTGAGTCGGCGCTGGAGTGCCGGGCCCGGATGGACGCCGCGGCCGACGTCCTGGCGGACCTGCGCCGGGAGGGCCCGGAGCTGGCCGCCTACGCCGAGCGGCTGCTGAGCATGGCGCCGGTGCCGCTGCGGCGACCGGTCGTCATCCGCCGCACCGCCAGCGTCGAGCGGGTGGCCGCGTGACCACCATGGCCGCGCTGACGGCCGTTTCAACCCCGACCGCTGCGGCTTCAACCGCGCGGCCCGCCGCTTCAACCGTACGGGCCGAGGCCTCGGACAAGCTGATGCTGGGTGTGGCGATCCTCGCCGCGGTCGGCGGCGCGGCCCTCGCCGGGATCGGCTTCTCTGGCTCCTACAGCGCGCTGAAGGACCTCGGCTTCAGGCACAGCTTCGGGAACTTCAGCTACCTCTTCCCGGTCGGTGTGGACGCCGGGATCGTGGCCCTGCTGGCCATGGACCTGCACCTGATCCGCAAGGGCGCCCCGGCGCCGTGGCTGCGGCTGCTGGCCCACACCTTCACCGCCGCGACGATCTATTTCAACGCCGCCTCGGCCGGGTCGCTGACGGCTAATCCGACCGGCACCGGGATGCACGCCGTGATCCCGGTGATGTTCGTGGCGGTCGTGGAAGCCGGGCGGCGTCTGGTCATCCGGATCACCCGGATCGAGGCCGGCCACGGCCGCGACGGCGTGCCGCTGCACCGCTGGATCCTCGCCCCCTGGCCGTCCTTCCGCATGTTCCGGCGGATGCGCCTGTACGGCATCGACTCCTACGGCCGGGCGGTCGAGCTCGAGCGCGAGCGCCTGGTCTACCGGGTGATGCTGGAGCGCGACCACGGCGGCGATTGGCGCAAGGCGCCCGCCGACCTGCGGCTTCCCCTCACGATGGAGCGGTTCGGGCTGGGCGTGGACGAGGCCCTGGCCCTGCCCGCGCAGGCCGAGGAGAGCGCCCGGCTGCGGGACGAGCGCACGGCCGCTTTCGAGGCCGAGGTCACCGCCCAGGCCGAGGCTCGCGCCGCTGAGCTGGAGATCTCCAAGCTCCGCACGGCCGGCCGGGTGGAGGCCGCCGGGTACGAGGTCGGCGCCGAGACCGCCACCGCCAAGGCCCACGCCCACGCCCGAACCGTGGCCGCCGGCCGCGAGGCCGAGGTCGCCGAACGGCTCGACCAGGCCGAGGAGGAACTGGCCGCCGCCACAGCCGAGCAGGACGCCGCCGACGCCCGCCGCCGCGCCGCTGAAACCTACCGCACCGCCGCTGAAACCGAGCACACTGCCGCTGAAACGCGCCGCCGTGCCGCTGAAACCGAGCGCGATGCGGCCGCCGTCGAGCGCGCCCGGGCCGAGGCCGAGCAGGCCGCCCAGACGGCCCGTCTGAGCGCGGCTGAAACGGCCAAGCGCGCTGCTGAAACCGAAGAGGGCGCCGCTGAAGCGGGCCGCCGCACGGCTGAAGCCGGGCGCGACGCTGCCGCCGCCAAGCGCGCTCAGGCCGACACCGAAGAGGCCACCGCGGCGGCCCGGCTGCGTGCCGCTGAAGCCCGGAACCGCGCGGCTGAAGTCGAGCTGCGTGCGGTTGAAGCGGAGGACGAGGCAGGGCTGACTCCCGCCGCCCGCGCCACCCGCCGCGTCGCCCGGATGATCCTCACCGACGGCAAGGGCGACCCGGAGGCCGTCAGCCTCAAGGCCATCGCGGAAGCCCTCGGCGTGTCCATCGCCACCGCCTCCGGGCGCCGCACCGAAGCCGCCGAGCTGATCGCCTCCGGCTACACCCCCCACGCCGCCTGACCTGCGAAGGGACGGCCACCATGGCCATCACCGAGATCAACGTCCTCTCGTTCGGCTACCTGCACGACACCCCGCCGGCTGCGGACATCACCCTCGACCTGCGCCGCCACTTCCGCGACCCGCACGTCGACCCCGCCCTGCGCCACCAGAGCGCCCACGACATGCCCGTCCGCCAGGCCGTCATGGCCACCCCGGGCATCCGGGACCTGATCGTCAGCGCCGCGCTGCTGGCCGACGCCTACGACGCCGGGCCGACCACAGCGCCGCTGACCATCGCGGTCGGCTGCGTGGGCGGACGCCACCGCGCCCCCACCGTCGCCATGACCCTCGCCCAGCGCCTCGCCAAGACCGGCATCACTGTCCACCTGGGCCACCGCGACCTGGCCAAGCCCGTCATCGACCGCTGAAGGAGCCCGCGATGCCGCTCTTCCGCCGCAACCAGCAGCCGCAGTCCGGCCAGCAGCGCCGGGCCGACGCCAATCGCCGCGCCGACCGCGACGGCCGGCGCGAGATCGACTCCCACCGCACCAGCCAGAGCATCACCGCCTGGCACCGCGCCCCGGCCCCCCGCGCCTGGTGGCGCTCCTCCTGACCCGCCTCGGGCCCGGCTCCGGCCGGGCCCCCTCTTGACCGAGGAGTACAGACCATGATCGACATGCTGTGCTGGGCATTCTGGCTCGGTGACTTCGCCCTGGCCTGCTGGGCCACCCGCCTGCTCGCCCGCCGGAACCGGGGGTGGCGTCGATGACCGTCCCCCCGCCCCCAAACCAGCCGCCCACCGCCGCCATGCCCGAGCCCGTTGTCGAGTGGTGGCGCAAGAGCTGGCCGCCCGTCCCCGCCCAGCGCGCCCCCGAGCCCATCGACCTCACGAAGGCCGGCGCCGACGCCGGTACTGACGACGCGGTCCAGGACGACGACCAGGTTGTCGAGGAAGAGGCCGCCGCCGGCGACGACCAGGAGCAGTACGACCTGCGGACCGTGGCCGAGAGCCTGCGCCTGCTGATCAGCCAGACGCCCGAGGAGCAGGCCGAACTCGCCCGCAGGCGCCACGAGGACACGTACCGGGAACAGGGGGAAACCGCCGAGGAGCGCGAGGACCGCCACCGCGCCGAGCAGCTCGTCCGGGAGCGTCGGGCCTCCGTGCTGTGGCGTCAGCCCCAGTCCGAGCGTGCCCGCCGGTTCCGCCGCTGGTGCATCCTCACCACCACCTCCGCCGTGCTCGGCTACCAGACGGGGGCCGTCCAACTGGCCGCCCACGTACCCCTGACCGTCGCCGCGCTCGCCGCGGCCGGCGCCTGGCTCATCGACCTGCGCATGCGCGGGTGGGGCCACGTCCGGGTCTCCGAGGTCCGCGGCTTCCCCGGCCTCACCATCTTGGTCCTCGTGCGGGTGCCGTTCGCCTCCGCCCTGGTCGGCGCCCTCGGCCTGGCCCCCCTGATCACCCTCCTCTCCACCACCCACCACTGACCGTCAGGAGATCGACATGGACACCCAGCTGCTCGGCTCGTTCGGCTCCGGCGGCCTCTGCCTCGCCATCGCCGTGTGGATCATCCTCGGCAGCCGCAAGGCCGACAAACAGGGCAAGCTCGCCAAGAAGCACAAGGACGAGCACACCGCCTGGCTGATGATCGTCTTCGGGATCTTCGCCGCCGGGGCCGGGCAGGCCTTCAGCGCGCCGGGCACCGTCGGCGAGGCCCTGACCCGCGCCTTCACCTCGCAGAACGCCGCGTTCGGCAACGTCGGCGCCGGCGCGGTCGCCGCGATCCTCACCATCGTGCTGTTCGGCACCAAGCCCGGCCCGTGGAAGGACTCGGCACTCGGCGCCACCGTGCCGTCCGTCTACGCCGCCGCCGGCGGGATCTGGGCCCTGCCCCTCACCGTGATCGGCTCCGTCCTCAAGAGCCTGGTCGGCGCCTGATGAAGCCCCACCAGTACCTCACAGGTGTGTCGGTCACCGCGCTCGGCCTGGGCAACCGTCTGATCATCCGCGCCCTCAAGCCCCACGTGAAGATCACCCGGCAGCAGGTCGGGGGATCCATCGGTCTCGGCCTGTTCTTCTCCCCCGTCCTGGCCCGGCCCATCGCCCGGTACGCGCCGACCACGTTCACCGTCGTGCTCGTCCTGTGGGTGGTCGTGGCCGTCGCGGTCGGCAACACCAAGGCCGCCACCAAACTGGCTGAGGCCGACAAAGAGGCCCGAGAGAAGGCGGCCAAGGAGAAGGCCGCCAAGAATGAAGCCAAGGCCGACGGCCGGAAGGAGGTCTCCCCCGAGACCGAGCAGGACGAGGCCGACGACCAGGATGACGACCTCCAGGACGCCCCCGCCGATGCCGACCTCTACGCCCTCGTCCGGCACGTCGCCGCGCAGTCCGACCAGGGCACCGCCGCGCACCTCCCGGACCTCCTGGCCGAGGGCCAACAGCGGGGCATGTTCGAGGGCTGGGAGCAGACCGACCTGAAGGCCCACCTCGCCGCCCTCGGAGCCCCCCTCGTGGAGGGCAAGAAGCTCACTTTCGGCGGGCGCCAGCGCAACCGCCAGGCGGTGCTGTTGGAGGGCCTGCCCGAGAGCGACCCGGGCACCGTCCCGGTGGTCGTCCAGAAGGCCGCCTGACCCCTCTCCCCCGGCCCCTCCAGACGCCCTTCCCTGGGGGACGGTAGGACGGTAGGAACCGCAGGTCAGCGCACGCCTACCGCCCGCCCTACCGAGCCCCTACCTACCGCCCTACCTCCTGCAGATCTGACCCTCCATCACCCCCAGAAGCCCCCGTTCGGCCCACAGCCCAACTGGCGCTCTGCCATGCTCGGCGGATGCCGTACGAGTACTGGTGCGGGGCCTGCCGCACCGTCAGCGAGCACTCCAGCAAGGCTGAGGCCGAGGCCGAGCGCCACACCCACATCGCCACCGTGCACCACGGCCGGCGCCCCGACCGCGAGCGCCTCCAGGCCCTCCCGCCAGTACCCGGACCGCCCATCCCGGCCAGCCCGCTCCACCAGTTCGGCATGTCCCAGGGGCTCGCCCTCGTCGCCGTCGTCCTCGCCGTGCTCGTCGCCTGGGCCCTCTATCTGGACCCGCCCGCCTCCCCACATCCCCCGCCGCCCTCCCTGCCCACCCCCCAGCCGTGGGCGTCCCTATTCGCCAGCACCGACCCCACCACCCCAGCCCACCCCGGACCCTGACCAACCCCCTCCACCTCCTACGCCGAAGCAGCGGCCGGGCACTGCCCGGCCGCCGCCCCTTTTTCGCCCACGCCCACCGCCCTCGGCAGTCGGTGTGAAGGCCGCCTGGCACGCTCCCCTATCCCTTCCCGCCGCCCTCGGCGGCTCGGACGGACGAAGCGCCGTGAACATCGCCGGCGCGTCCCCACCACACCCGAACGGACCCATGAACCAGCCCCTCGACGGCCCCGGCCTGCCCAGCACCAGCCACTACGAACTCGCCCAGGTCTACGTGACGTTCGGCTCTCTCCCGCCCGCCGACCACGCACGTCAGCTCGCCCTGCTCGCCATCGCCGACGCCATCCGCGCCCTCCCCGACCAGCTCAAGCCCACCACGCCCAACGCCTGAAAGGCGCTCCATGGACGACGACTTCGACCCGTACGACTACACCGACCCGCCGACCCGCGAGGAGGAGAAGGCGCACGAGATCGCCCTCGACCTCGCCGACGAACAGCGCCGCGCAGAGGAGGAGCAGGCCAACCCTCTGCCCGGCCACACCGAGACGTGCGAGGGCTGCCACGGCACCGGCGGCGGCTACGAGGACGAGGCCTGGGACGACGAGGCCCAGGA
The DNA here is from genome assembly GCF_044760075.1 of Kitasatospora sp. NPDC098663. NCBI lineage: Bacteria > Bacillati > Actinomycetota > Actinomycetes > Kitasatosporales > Streptomycetaceae > Kitasatospora > Kitasatospora sp. NPDC098663. Next base: position 8,170 of record NZ_JBIWAP010000007.1, read on the forward strand.
CTACGTCCCCATCGACTACGAGAACTGCCCCGAGTGCGGCGGCTGCGGCTACTACGACTGCGACGGCACCTGCGAGTTCGCCCAGGACCCCGACGAGGCCTGACCGGCCTGCACCAACCGCCGTGCCGCCCGGACCACCGCCGCAGCCAGCGGCCGAGGCCCGGACGGCGCGGGGGACCGGACAGACCGATCCCACCGATCGCCCCGGAGGGCCGCATGCCCGAGATCACCTTCAAGCGCACCGACCACGAGACCTACGAGGTCACGCACGACGGCGCCAGCTACCTCCTGACCAAGCACCCCGGCCGCCCCTACGACACCGGCCGCCCCGGCCGGATGGCCTGGCACCTGCACCCCTGGCCGATCGCCGGCCTGCTGGAGCCCGCCATCGCCACCCTCGGCACCCGCCTCGACCACGCCCAGCACCTCACCCTGCTCGTCCTGGAGGGCTGGACCTGGCACCTCGGCACCCCGTCCACGCCCGACGGGGAGATCTGGCGCCACACCGACGGCACCACCCGCCCCCTGAACGACCTCCTCACCGGCGCCCACCGCACCGGCCCCGCCGAGGACTGACCTCACCGTCCACGCAGCACGAAGCCCCGCAGCAACCGTCGACCTTGCCGGGTGACAGCGGTTGCTGCGGGGCAGTTCCGATCCCCTTTCAGAGATCAGAGGACTCCAGCATGCCCGGAAACACCACCGCCCCGCAGCCCCGCTGCGAAGCCGCCCACCTCGGCGACGCCAGCCCCTGCCAGGGCCTGCGCGACGCCGTGACCGTCCTCGACCGCCACGGTGACGCCGCCAAGGCCTGCGTCCACCACGGCACCCGCCTGTACGCCAGCCTCATCGACCCGCGCGTCCACCCCGGCAGCGTCCCCGACGCCGCCATTGAGGTCTACTACCGCGCCCAGACCACGTCCGCGTTCGCCTGGCTCGACCACCACCAGCTCCCCGGCGAGGACGAGTCGTGAGCCGGACCCCGCCCCTCGGCGACCAGCGCGGACTGTGGCAGGCCGTCATGGCCGCCGCCTCCGGCCGCTGCCAGTGCCGTGGCACCTGCGGCAAGTCCCACGCCAAGGACGGCGGGCGCTGCCCCGCCGCCCACGGCGCCGGCCCCGTGTACCTGCTCGCCGCCCCCGCCGAGCCGGACCACCTGCTCCTCCCGGCGCACAAGGCCGCCGCCCTGCCCAAGCAGGCGCTGGCCGCCTGGTGCCCGGCCTGCCACGACGCCACCCGCCGCACCGCCAACAAGGCCCGCCAGGCCGCCGAGCCGGATCGCCTGTTCGACCTCTGACCTCCCCTTCCATCGGGCGGTCCGCGCCCGATGGTCTCCCCCGGGATCGGACCGCCCCACCCCGCTCCGCACGAAAGGAGCCCCCGTTGAGCCAGCACGCGGCCGTCATCCCCTTCCGGCCCGAACCCGCCGAGGTCAAAGCCGCCGAACAGGCCGTCATCGGCGCCGCCCTGCTCGACCCCGCCCAGATCCCGGCGCTGGCCGCCCAGCTCGGCGACCCCAGCGCCTTCTACCACCCCGCACACGAGACGATCTGGCGCGCCATCATCCGCATGGCCGACGGCGAGCGACCGGTCGACCCGGTGCTGCTGGCCGGTGTCCTGCGCGCCCAAGGCGACCTGGTCCGCATCGGCGGGCCCGGCTACCTGCACACCTGCATCGAGGCCACGCCCACCGCCGCGAACGGCGGCTACTACGCAGAAATCGTGCGCGTGGCCGCCGAGCGGCGCCGCATCAACACCGCCACCAGCCGCCTCGCCCACATGGCCGGCGACGACCAGGCCGACCTCGACGCCGTCCGCACGGCCGCGCTAGCCGCCCTCGCGGACCTGGCCTCCGGCGAGACCTGGCTCGACCCCGTCCCGCTCGGATCGCACGGCACGCTGCCCACGTTCCCTGTCCGCGCCCTGCCCGGCTGGGTGGGCGCGTACGTGGAGGCGGTGGCGGAGTTCACCCAGACCCCGGCCGACATGGCCGCCACCATGTCCCTGGCCGCTCTGTCCACCGCCGCCGGCGGCCGGGTGAACGCGGAGATCCGGCCCGGCTGGCGCGAGCAGTCCAACCTCTACCTGGTGTGCGCGATGCCGCCCGCCAGCCGCAAGTCCGACGTCTTCGCGTTCATGACCGGTCCCATCTACCGGATCGAGGACGAACTGCGCGCCGAGGCCAAGTGCCGGATCATCGAGGCCGAGACCGCCAAGGAGACCGCGCTCGCTGAGGTCGATGCGCTCATGGCCAAGGCCCGCAAGAACCCCGACCTCGACCGCGCCCACCTGGTGGCCGAGATCTCCGGCGCCCGGATGCTCGCTGACGAGATCGTCGTGCCGCCGAGCCCGCGGCTGACTCTGTCCGGGGACATCACCCCCGAGACCGTCACCCACCAACTCGGCGTCCACCGCTGCCTGGCCGCGCTCTCGCCCGAGGGCGACCTCTTCGACAGCATCGTCGGCCGTTACAGCAGCAAGCCCAACCTCGGGGTCTTCCTCCAGGCCCACAAGGGCGAGCGGCTCCAGGCCGACCGGATCACCCGCGAGCAGCCCACCGTCGACAAGCCTGCGCTCACCATCGGGGTCACCCCGCAGCCCGCCGTCCTCCAAGAGCTCGGCGCCGCCCCCGGCGCCCGCGACCGCGGCCTGCTCGCCCGCTTCCTCTACTCCCTCCCGCCCTCCAACCTCGGATACCGCAAGATCCGCACCACGCCCATCCCCGAGCCGGTCGCGACCGCCTACGACGTCCGCCTCTCCGCGCTCCTGCGGGCCCTCACCTCCTTGGAGGAACCGGTCACCGTGAGGATGACCGAGGCCGCCGACCTCGCCGTCGAGAAGCTCCAGGAGAAGTTCGAAGTCCAGCTCCGCCCGGACGAGCCGCTCGCCCACATCAAGGACTGGGCCGGCAAACTCGTCGGCCACATCGCCCGCATCGCGACCCTGCTCCACCTCGGCGACCACGTCAGCGGCGACTGGCGTGCGCCCGTCGAGGCCGCCACCGTCGACCGCGCCGCCGAGATCGCCGAGTACTACACCGCCCACACCCTCGCCGTCTTCGACCTCATCGCAGCCGACCCCGCCACCGAGGACGCTCACGCCCTCCTCCAGTGGCTCCAGCGGCCGAAGAAGGACGGCACCCACCGGACCCACATCAAGGCCCACGACGCCGTGGCGTCGTCCCGGCGGTTCAAGAAAGTCGCCGACGTCGAGCCCGCGCTCGCTCTCCTCGAACAGCACGGCTGGCTTCGCACCGGCCAGCTCCCTGCCAGCGGCCAGCGCGGCCGGCCTCAGGCCGTCACCTACCGTGTCCACCCGGTCCTGAGCGCCCCTGCAGACACGAACCCGGCCACGTAACCGTCAGGAACGTCAGGACAAAGCCCTGACGTGGCGATACGCCGCCGGACGAGCAGTCAGGGCATGTCAGGGCTGTCAGGAGATCTCGGCTATCCCTGACAGCCCTGACAACTCCTGACGTCCGACCGGGGCCCGTATCAGCAGGTCAGCGAGTTCCCCTGACATACCTGACGCCTTCCGCTCTCCGCCACCACCCGCGAGAGGGCTCGTAACACCCCGCAGCCATCCTCCGCACCCACAGCAGGAGACTTCGCCATGCCCAAGCGCGAACTGCTCAAGCTCCCCGTCGTGCTCGCCGAACTCGGCATGTCCCGTGCCGCCTTCTATCGGATGCGCGCCCGGGGCAGGGGCCCGCGCCTCATCAAGCTCCCCAACGGTCAGGTCCGGATCGACCGGGCCGACCTGGACACGTGGATCGACTCCTGCCAGGTGGCCGCCTGATGCCCACCTCCTACAAGGTCACGTTCTGGGACCACCGCCACCGTCCTGACCGCCGCAAGCCGTGGATGGTCCGGTGGACGGTGAACAGCCGGGAGTTCTCCGAGTCCTACCTCACCAAGACCCAGGCGGACGGCCGAAAAGCCGAACTGCTCGTCGCGGCGGCCTCTCACCAGCCCTTCGACACAGAGACGGGCCTCCCGCTCGCGGAGCTTCGCAAGCGCCAGGAGGAGCAGAACTCCGTCACCTGGTACCAGCACGGACGGAACTACGTCGAGGCCCGATGGGACGGTGCCCCGGCCAAGACCCGGACGACGTGGGCCGACGCCCTGGCCAGCGTGACGTTCGAGCTGGTCAACAGCAAGACCGGGATGCCGGACAAGCTGCTCGTGCGGCGCGCGCTGTACGGCTGGGCCTTCAACGTGAACCGCTGGGCCGACGAGCCGCCGGCCGATGTCGCCAAGTCCTTGGCCTGGGTGGCGCGGAACTCCGTGGACGTGTCCGAGCTGGCGGACCCGAAGATGGTCCGCCGCCTACTCGCCGCCCTCTCGGTGAAGTTGGACGGCACCAAGGCCGCTGCCTCGACCACGCTCCGGAAGCGCCGGATCCTGAACCACATCCTGGGCCGCGCCGTCGAGGACGGCCTGCTGGCCGCCAACCCGCTGCCGTCGGTGCAGTGGCAGCCTCCCCGAACCGAGGAGGAGGTCGATCCGGAATACGTCATGAGCCCGGAGCAGGCGGCCGCGATGCTGGAGGCGGTCGGTCAGCAGGGGCGGCGCGGGCCGCGGCTGGTGGCGTTCTTCGGGTGCATGTACTACGCGGGCATGCGCCCGGGCGAGGTGGTCCACCTGCGCAAGGACCGGTGCGTTCTGCCGGCAGAGGGCTGGGGGAAACTCAACCTCAACGGCAACAGCCCACGCGTCGGGTCGTCCTGGACTGACAGTGGGGCGTCCCACGACCCGCGGGGCCTGAAGCACCGGTCGGAGTCGGCCACCCGGCCGGTCCCGATCCCGCCCGAGCTGGTGCAGCTGCTGCGGGAGCACATCGAGCAGTACGGCACCGCTCCGGACGGCCGCCTGTTCCGGACCTTCCGGAACGGCATGGTGCAGGAGAGCGGGTACGGCGTCGTCTGGGCCGCAGGGCGGGCCGAGGTGTTCAGCGAGGAGGAACGGGCCACCCCGCTCGCCAAGCGCCCGTACGACGCCCGGCACGCCGGCATCTCGCTCTGGCTGGCCTCCGGCGTGCCGGTGGCCGAGTGCGCCCGGCGGGCGGGGCACAGCATCGCCGTCCTGCTCCGGGTCTACGCCAAGTGCATCCACGGTGACGAGGACCACGCCAACCGGCTCATCACCGAGCGGCTCCAGCTGCGGGCAACGCCGCCGCCGACGGCCGAAGACTCCTGATCCTGGTCCGCCCCTGGTCCGGAACCGCTGGTCAGGACTGGGATTCGGGCGAAACGAGGTGAGACAAACCACGCAAAACGACCATCCGGCATAACCGGTGTTCGATCACAACGAAACAGCCCCTGATCTGCGTTTCCGCAGATCAGGGGCTGTCTCCATATCCTGTGGCTGGTGCAGGGTTCGAACCTGCGTAGCTTGCGCGGCAGATTTACAGTCTGCTCCCTTTGGCCGCTCGGGCAACCAGCCAGGATCTCGTCCCCCGGGGCGTTCGCCCCGTTCGACTTCGTAAACAATACCTGATGCCGGGGGGTGCTCCGCCACTCGATAGGTCACGTGATGATCAAGGGCCACGGCGTGGCTGTCGGGGGCGGGGGCGGGGTGGCGCTGGATAGGCTGGGGAGGCGGACGCCCGGTGGGGCAGGCCGTGCCAGTGAAGCCAGAACATCAAGGAGACCAACACCCATGGCCGACTCCAGTTTCGACATCGTCTCGAAGGTCGAGTGGCAGGAGGTCGACAACGCGATCAACCAGACCTCCCGTGAGATCGCCACCCGTTTCGACTTCAAGGGCGTCGGCGGCGAGATCAGCCGCTCCGGCGAGAAGATCGAGATGAAGGCCAACGGCGAGGAGCGCGTGAAGGCCATCCTGGACGTCCTACAGGGCAAGTTCATCAAGCGCGGACTGTCGCTCAAGGCCCTGGACGCCGGCGAGCCGCAGCTGTCCGGCAAGGAGTACAAGATCTTCGCGGACATCAAGGAGGGCATCTCCACGGAGGATGCCAAGAAGGTCGCGAAGATCATCCGCGACGAGGGCCCGAAGGGCGTCAAGGCGCAGGTCCAGGGCGACGAGCTGCGGGTCAGCTCGAAGAGCCGCGACGACCTGCAGACCGTACAGGCACTGCTCAAGGGCAAGGACCTGGACTTCGCGATCCAGTACGTGAACTACCGCTGACCCTGCGGGGGCTGTGCGGCAGGGCCCCGTTCCCGGGAGTTCGAGCTCCGGGGGGCGGGGCCTTTCGCGTGGGTGGGGTCAGTCGGCGGCGGCCCAGCCGCTGGTGCCGCGGTGGGCGGACAGGCCGACGGACTCGAACTCGTCCACCCGGCCGGCCTCGGTGCGGGCGCCGATCCGCCGCAGGGCGCGGGAGATCGGGGAGCCCTCGGGCGGGAAGGGTTCGAACTCGCCCTTGGTGAGCGGGCCGAGGACGATCCGGCCGTTCTCCCAGACGGCGGCGCGCTGGGTGCCGCTGCCGCCGAAGTACTCGGCCTCGACGCAGGCGATCGGGCCGGCCTTGGACCAGGCGGCCAGCCGGAGTTCGAAGCCGCCCGGGTGCCAGCCGAAGCCGGCCGCCTCGGCGGGCTTCGTCGAGCCGCCGTCGGTCTGGAGGGCGGAGAGCACCGCGGGGGTGACCGGTATCAGGGCCAGACCCTGTGCCAGTGGCACCACCCGGGCCGTCGAGGTTTCCGCCGCGGCCACCGCCAACAGCTCGAATGTTCCTATCAGGGCCTGGAGTTCATAGGACATGCCGGTCATCGTGTCCCACCGCACCGACAGTCGGCGCGGAGTTTATGATTCCGTGCCCGGCTGGAGTCCGTAGAGCAGGGTCAAGACCGTCACGTCCACCGCGTCCTCGGCCGTGCTGGGCGCTTCCCCGTTCAGCTCGTCGATGACTGCGGCGAGTTGGGTCCGCAGCCGGATCAGCCGGTCCGGGCTGAGCCGCAGCGTCGAGTGCGCGAACAGTCCGGGCGGCCCGACCGATCCGTCCCGGGGCGAGCTGAAGTCCAGCCGCCCGCCGAGGACATGGGCCCGGAAGTCGCCGCGGACCCGGTCGATGGCGGCCAGGATGGCGTCGTACGCCTCGGAGCGGCCCGGGGAGTCGGCGGTGAACATCTCCGGGGCGAGCCGGATCGACTCCTGGGCGGCGGCGTAGCGGCTCTCGACGATGCCGGAGACCAGCCGGGTGCCGGCCACGATGACCAGCCCGGCCTTCTCCAACTGCTTGATGTGGCGGTAGAGCTTGGTCTGCGGTTCGCCGAGCGCGGCGGCGATCTCCTTGGCGGTGAGCGGGCGCTCCTCGCCGGACTTCAGGGCGCCGAGGATGGCCAGCCGCAACGGGTCGGCCAGTGCCTTGAGCACGGCGACGTCGGCCACCTGGCGTTCCTTGACCCAGGTGGTGGGTTGCTCGCCGCCGTCGGCGGGTTCCAGATCGTGCTCGGCCACGGGCACCACCTTGGCAGATCGGCCGCGCCGCACGCAATCACGCTCCGGTGAGCGCTCACCCTTGCGCAATCAATCACGCTTCCGACATCATTCACGACAACGTGAATGATGTCGGAAGCGCGAACGGCGGGGTGGGCCATGGCGGGGAGCAGAACGGCGGCTGACGAGTCGAGGACGGCGGAGGAGGCGACAGCGGAGGAGGCGGCGGAATCCACGCCGCTCGTTCCGCTGCGACGGAACCTGCGCTTCCAGGCCCTCTGGGCCGGCCAGGCCGCCGCGACGCTCGGCATGCGGGTCGGCGACACCGCCTTCCCCCTGCTGGTCCTCGCGCTCACCGGTTCCTCCACCGCCGCCGGGGCCTTCGGGGCCGTGCAGATGGTCGCGACCCTGCTGCTCGGCGTCCACGGCGGCGTGGTCGCCGACCGCCTCGACCGCCGCCGGGTGCTGATCGCCTCCGACGCCGCCCGGCTGGTCGTCACGGCGACCGTCCCGCTGGCCATGGCCTTCGACCGGCTGACCCTGGCCCACCTGCTGATCGTCGCCGCCGCCGTCGGGGCGACCATCGCGTACAGCGGCCCGATCCGGCTGCTGGCGCTGCGCTCGGTGGTGGCGCCGGAGCAGCTGCCGCAGGCGCTCGCCCAGGACGAGGCCCGGATGACCGGGGCCGCGCTGGCCGGTCCGCCGCTGGCCGGCTTCCTGTACGGGCTCGGCAGCGCGGTGCCGTTCCTCGGCACCGCGCTCGCCTCCCTGCTCGCGCTGGTCGCCGCGCTCGTGGTGCGCTTCCCCGGCCGCCCCGCCGACGCGCAGCCGGACCGCGAAACCGCCACCCCACCGAACCGCCCCACCGACACACAGCCGGACCGCGAGACCGCCACCCCACCGAACCGCCCCACCGACGCGCAGCCGAGCGGCGAAACCGACGCCCGCCCGGACCGCGAACCGGGCGGCGCGAAGCCGGCCCCCGAGTCCGGCGGCGCCCTGGCCGGGTTCCGCCTGCTCGCCGCCTCCCCCCTGCTGCGCTCCGCCCTGGCCGTCCTGCTGGTGGTCAACCTCGCCGGGACGGCCCTGATGCTGCCGGTGATGGTGCTGCTGCGGAACGGGGGCACGGGCAGCGCCGGGATCGGCCTGGCGCTGGCCGGCGAGGCGGTGGGGGCGCTGGCCGGAACGGTCCTGGTGTCCCGGCTGCACCGGTTGGCCGGGCCGGGCGTCCTGCTGCTGGTGGTGGCCTGGACCGCCGTGCCGGTGACGCTGGCGCCGCTGCTGCCGGGCGGGGTGGCCACCGTGTTCGCCGCGCTGTTCGTGGTGGGGATCGGCGTTCCGGCCCTGCGGGTGATGCTGGACCTGCTGGTGTTCCGGCAGGTGCCGGACGAGCTCCGGGGCCGGGTGATCGCGGCGACCATGACGCTGCTGACCGCGGGCATGCCGGCCGGGACGCTCGGCAGCGGCCTGCTGCTGGACCACCTCTCCCCCGCCGTCGCGCTGGCCTCGATCGGCATCCTGCTCGCGGCCGCCCTGCTGCCCGCGACCGTGAGCCGTACGCTGCGCCGCGCCGCCTGGCCAGCCGCGCAGGATCCGGCGGCCCGCCCCTGACAGTCGCTCACCCGCGCGGGTGCACGCCGCATGCGGCGGCCTCGGCAACCGGGTGAACTGGCCGGGTACGGTCCGCCCCGGGGTCCTTCCCGGGGCGGCGTCCGCGCCCGGGGCGCCTCGCGCCCGGACGCCGCGCAGCCGACCGGGGCCGTACCGGAGGAGGACAGATGGGTTCCACGGACGCGCCCTCGCCCGGCCGGGGCGGCTCCGGCGAGGCCGCCGCCCCCGACGGTCCCAGCAGGTCCGGTGACCCGAGCAGCCCCGGTGACCAGAGCGACCCCGGTGACCAGAGCGACCCCGGCGGCCGGGGACGCCCCGGCGGCCCGAGGAGCCCCGACGGCCCGACCACCCGCGAGCGGACCGGCTCGGTGGCCGCCCGGGTGGTCACCGCACCCCGGATGTCCTGGCTGACGCTCGCCCTGATGACCACGAGTTCGGTGGCCAGCCTGCGCTCCGCCCCGACCATGGCCGTCTACGGCCTGGCCTGCGTCTTCCTCTACCTCGTCCCGGCGCTGGTGTTCCTGCTGCCGACCGCGCTGGTCTCCGCCGAGCTGGCGTCCGGCTGGGAGGGCGGCGTCTACCGCTGGGTGTCGGAGGGCCTGTCGAAGCCGCTGGGCTTCCTCGCCGTCTGGTGCCAGTTCGCGATGACGATCTTCTACTACCCGTCGCTGGCGGTGCGGGCCGAGGCGATCGTGCTCTCGGTGTACTGCCCGGGCCGGCTCGCCGGGATCCAGGACGAGATCGACGACCTCAACGTGCAGGACACCGTCCGCAAGTAGCCCACCCGGCCTTCGAGGAGGACCCGACCGTGCCTCGACCCTTCACCACCGAGGACTACACCGCCCGGACGGCCCGGGCCACCGCCGAGGCGACCGCCGCCGGGCTGTCCGGTCTGGTCGTCGCCCCCGGCCCCGACCTGGTCTACCTGTGCGGCTACCAGCCCACCGCGGTCACCGAGCGGCTCACCGCCCTGGTGCTCACCGCCGGACGCCAACCCACGCTGATCGTCCCCGAATTGGAGCGCCCGGACGCCGAGAGGGCGGTCGGCGCCCCGGCCCTGCGGCTGCTCGACTGGACCGACGGCGAGGACCCGTACGCCACCGTCCGCCCGCTGCTCGACCCGGCCGGCCGGTACGGCATCTCCGACAACGCCTGGGCGATGCACCTGCTCGGCCTCCAGGCCGCGCTGCCCGGCACCGGCTTCACCTCGCTCACCGAGACCCTGCCGATGCTGCGCGCGGTCAAGGGCACCGAGGAGTTGGAGCGGCTGGCCGCGGCCGGCGGCGCCGCGGACGCCGCCTACCGGGGCATCCTGGAGGTCGAGTTCGCCGGCCGCCGGGAGACCGACGTCGCCGCCGACCTCGGCGCACTGCTCATCAAGTACGGGCACAGCCAGGTCGACTTCACCGTGGTCGGCTCCGGCCCGAACGGCGCCGACCCGCACCACGAGGCCGGCGACCGGGTGATCCGGCCCGGCGACACCGTGGTGCTGGACTTCGGCGGGCTCAAGGACGGCTACGGCTCCGACACCACCCGCACCGTGCACGTCGGCACCGAGGTGCCGGCGGAGGTCCGGAAGGTGCACGACGCGGTCCGGCTCGCCCAGCAGGCCGCGTTCGAGGCGGTCCGACCCGGGGTCAGCTGCCAGGAGATCGACCGGATCGCCCGCCGGGTGATCACCGAGGCCGGCTTCGGCGAGTACTTCATCCACCGCACCGGGCACGGCATCGGCCTCACCACGCACGAACCGCCGTACCTGGTCGAGGGCGAGGAACGGCCGCTGGTGCCCGGCATGTGCTTCTCCATCGAGCCCGGCGTCTACCTGCCCGGCCGCTTCGGGGTGCGGATCGAGGACATCGTCACCGTCACCCCCACCGGTGGGCGCCGGCTCAACAACACTCCGCACGAGCTGGGCTTCGTCTCATGACGGGGCCGTCACCCCGCTGCTCCGCCGTCAGAACGGCGGCCCGACTATGCGGTTTTCTTACGAGGCGGTCATGGTTCACCCAGAGTCCTCCAAGTTTGCGTTGGTAGTTTCGGTGAGCATGACGAAGCTGCTCAGCCCGGCCCCGCCCAACCCGGCGCGGGCCGGGCGACTGCGACCCGTGACCGCCCGCCCCCGCCGTACCGGTCTGTCGAGACTCCGGCTGCTGGCCTGGCCGGTCTACCTGACCGCGCTCGTCTGGTACCTGCGCACCCAGGGCATGGCCTTCGCCAACGACGTGGTGTTCCTGTGGCTGATCGGCGCCCTGCTGACGGCGGCCGTGCACAGCGGGCACGGCCGCCGCGGCTTCCTGCTGGTGCTGCGCGACTGGGTGCCGGTGATGGCCGCGGTCTGGACGTACTCCCTGCTGCGCGGCTACGGCGCGCACACCCCGTGGGCCCCGCACTGGCTGCCGCAACTGCGCGCCGACGAGGTGCTCGGCTTCGGCGAGACCTGGACCGTCCGGCTCCAGCACGCGCTGTGGACGCCCGGCTCGCCGCACTGGTACGACTACGCGGCGGCCCTCGTCTACCTCTCGCACTTCTTCCTGGTCTTCGCCCTGCTCGCGGTGCTCTGGCGGCGCCGGCACGACCGGTTCCGGCAACTGCTCGCCTGCTACCTGCTGCTCACCTTCGCCGGCTTCGCCACGTACCTGCTCTACCCGGCCGACCCGCCGTGGCTGGTCGCCCAGGAGGGCCACCTGCCGGGGCTCGTCCGGGTCGTGTGGGACGTGATCTCCACCAGCGGGGTGCCGCAGGCCAACTCGCTGGTCGAGAACGGCAGCCAGTTCGCCAACGACGTCGCCGCGATGCCCTCGCTGCACTCCGCCTACCCGGCGATGCTGCTGTTCTTCTTCTGGCCGACGGCCCGCCCCTGGCTGCGGGCGCTGCTGGTCGCCTACCCGCTCGCGATGGCGTTCACCCTGGTGTACGGCGCCGAGCACTTCATCGTGGACATCTTCGCGGGCTGGGCGTACGCGGCACTGGTGGTGTTCGGCCTGCGCTGGCTGCGGAACCGGCGTACCCGGCTCATCAGGGAGCGGGCAGACTTGGCCGAGTGCCGAACCAGCCCCTCCCTCCCGTGAAGCCCACCGCCGAACAGCTCCAGGCGGCCAAGAACACCACCATCCCCGACGTGACCGGGCCCGGACTGCGGGTGCTGTTCTGCGGCATCAACCCGGGCCTGTGGTCCGGCGCCACCGGGCACCACTTCGCCCGCCCCGGCAACCGCTTCTGGCCCGCCCTGCACCGCTCCGGCTTCACCGCGCGCCAGTTCCGCCCGGACGAGCAGGGCGAACTGCCCGCGCTCGGCCTGGGCATCACCAACGTCACCCCGCGCACCACCGCCAAGGCCGACGAGCTGACCGCCGAGGAACTGCGCGAGGGCGGCGCCGCGCTCACCGAACGCGTGCTGCGGCTGCGCCCGCGCGTCCTGGCCGTGCTCGGCATCGGCGCCTACCGGACGGCCTTCGGGCAGCGGCGGGCCGCGATCGGCCGCCAGCCGGAGGGCATCGGCGACACCGCGGTGTGGGTGCTGCCCAACCCGAGCGGGCTCAACGCGCACTACACGCTGGACGCGCTGGCCGCCGAGTTCCGCCGGCTCCGGGACGCGCTGGACGGCTGAGGGCTGGGGGCTGAGGGCTGACGGCTGACGGCTGAGGGCTGACCGGCTGACGGCCGCCGGAGCCGGACAGGCGGCCCGCCAGGTGGCCCGCCGGACGGCTCGTCAGGCGACTCGTCAGGCGACTCGTCAGGCCGCCGTCAGCCCCGCCGGCAGCGGGAGCCGGCGCAGCTCGCGGATCAGCGCCCGGACGGCGGCCGTCCCGGCCAGCTCGGGCGTGGTGACGTACCCGACGAACCGGCTGGGCGGGTGCGGCCCGAGGTCGGCGACGGCGAGGCCGGCCGGGGCACCGAGCAGCGCGGTCCGGGGCATGATCGCCATGCCGAGGCCCTGCGAGACGAGCGAGACGGCCACCGTGTCGTCCTCGACGTCGATGGTCGCGGGCGGGATCCAGTCCTGCCGCCGCCACCAGTCCCGGGTGTACGAATCGCAGTTCTCGTCCCAGTCGACCAGCGGCAGCCCGCGCGGCGCCGGATGGCCCCGCTGGTGCGCGAGCGCGTACGACTCCTCGTACAGGCGCACCGCGACCAGGCCCGGGACGGGCGGCGGGCCGTCGGCGTCCAGGGTTGCCAGCCCGAGGTCGGCCCGGCCGTCGGCGACCTCTCCGGCGGTGCCGCAGCCGAGTTCCCGGACGATCCGGACCTGCGCCGTCAGCCCCGGGTGGCGGGCGGCCAGCCCGGCCAGCACGGGTGGCAGCAGGTGGGCGGCCGCGCTGCGGAAGGCGGCGATCCGCAGCGTGCCGGTCAGCGGCCCCGCCGTGCCCGCGCCCCGCACCTCGGCGCCCATCGCGGCCAGCAGCCGCAGGATCCGGCGGGCGTACGCCACCGCACGCGCGCCGGCGTCGGTGGGGCGTGCGCCGTGGCGCCCACGGTCGAAGAGCACCGCGCCGAGCTTCCGCTCGCAGGCGCGCACGGCGTGCGATACGGCGGACTGGGTGGTGTCCAGGCGCGCGGCGGCCGCCGTGAAGCTGCCCTCCTCCTCGACCGCGACCAGGATCCGCAGCTCGTGCGGGGCGAGATCGGTCATGCGTCCGAATCTACCGGCATCCATCGATCCCCCTCATGGAAGCCGCCGTTCCATCGACGCGGACCCCTCCCCGGCCGCTCACCCGCTTCCTACGGTGGGCGCGTCCGCCCGTCGCCTCCCGTTCGGAGCAGCCCGATGCCCCGCCCCACCGCGCACGCCGTCCACCTGGTGTCCCGTCCCGACGGCGCCCCGACCGCCGGGAACTTCGCCTTCGTCGAGGAACGCGTCCCGGCGCTCGCCGCCGGCGAGGCCCTGGTCGAGAACACCCACCAGTCCGTCGACCCGTACATGCGCGAGGAGATGGAGGAGGGCGGCTGGGAGTTGCACGCCCCGCTGGAGGGCCGCACCCTCGGCCGGGTGGTCGAGTCCCGCGCCGGCACCCTGCCGGTCGGCGCGCTGGTCTTCCACCGCCAGGCCTGGCGCACCCACTCGGTGGTCACCGCCGGGAGCGCGAGCCCGCTGCCCGACCTCGACGGCGTCCCGCTCAGCGCCCACCTGTCGGTGCTCGGCGGCACCGGCCTGTCCGCCTGGGTCGGCCTCACCCGGATCGCCCGGCTGCAACCCGGCGAGACGGTCTTCATCTCGGCGGCGGCCGGCGGGGTCGGCACCGCCGCCGGCCAGTTCGCCCGACTGCTCGGCGCCGGTCGGATCATCGGCAGCACCGGCTCCGCCGCCAAGGCCGCCCACCTCACCGGGCACCTCGGCTTCGACGCCGCCTTCGACTACCACGACGGGCCGATCGCCGACCGGCTCCGCGAGGCCGCCCCCGAAGGGCTGCACGTCTACCTGGACAACGTCGGCGGCGACCACCTGGAGGGCGCCATCAGCGCCATGCGCGACCACGGCCGGATCGCCTGGTGCGGCGCCGTCGCCCAGTACAACCACCTCGGGAACCCGCCCGCCGCCCCGCGCAACTTCTTCGACGTGGTCGGCAGGAGCCTGCGGCTGGAGGGCTTCCTGGTCCGCGACCACCGCGACGCCCACCCCGAGCTGTACGAGTTCCTCGTCCCGCACCTGCGCTCCGGCGCGGTGGTCCCGGACGAGACGATCGTGGACGGCTTCGAGCACGTGGTGGACGCCTTCCTCGGCATGCTGCGCGGCACCAACACCGGCAAGATGATCGTCCGGCTCGCCGAGTAGGCCACGCCCGGTGGATGCCGCCAGGCCCGACGGCATCCACCGAAACGCGTCCGGGATCCAGTGGCACGACCCGGTCACTCCGGCAGCACGGCCAGCTCCAGGGCGGCCAGCCGCACCGGGTCGGCGACCACCTCGTAGCCGGCCACCAGGCCGTCCGCCACCGCCACCCGCAGCACCAGCCGCAACCGACCGCCCGGGGCGATCACGATCCCCGGCACCCCGTCCACCAGCGCCACCGCGCCGAACCGGGCCCGCCGGCCGAACACCGTGGTCTCCCGGGCCACCGTCTCCGCGCCCCGGGCCACCAGGGAACGCCCGGCCGGCAGCGCGGCCGGATCGGCCCGGCGCACCACGTCCGGCGCCAGCACCGCCAGCAGCGCGGCCAGGTCCCCGCCCCGGGCGGCGGACAGGAACGCCTCCACCACCCGCCGGTGCCCGGCCAGCCGCTCCGGCGGCAGCGCGGCCGCCCCGCGCACCCGCTGCCGGGCCCGGCTGGCCAGCTTCTTGGCGGCCACCGGGGTCCGGCCGACGATCGGCGCGATCTGCTCGAACGGCACCGCGAAACCGTCGTGCAGCACGAAGGCGACCCGCTCGGCCGGCCCCAGCCGGTCCAGCACCACCAGCAGCGCCCGGCCCACCGAGTCGACCAGCAGCGCCTGCCGCTCCGGGTCCGCGCCCTCGGCCCCCTCGCCGGCCGCCGGGTCCGGCAGGCCGTCCGGCAGCGCGTCGCCGACCGCCTGCTCACGGCGCACCGCGCGGGCCCGCAGCACGTCCAGGCAGATCCGCGACACCACCGTGGTCAGCCAGCCCGGCAGGTTGTCCACCTCGTCCGGGCCGGCCCGGTCCAGCCGCAGCCACGCCTCCTGGACGGCCTCCTCAGCCTCGCCCGTCGACCCGAGCATCCGCTGGGCGACCGCCCGCAGCCGCCCCCGCTCGGCCTCGAACCGCGCCGCCAGCACCTCGTCCCGGTCCATCGGTCACCTTTCCTCGGCCCCGCCCGTCACACCGATGACGATCCACCCACCACCGAAGTGACGGGAGAACGCTGTGACCACCACCACCCTGCTGCACCTGGACTCCAGCATCAGCCTCGGCGACTCGGTCAGCCGCGCGCTGACCGCCCGGTTCGCCGCCGCCTGGCGCGCCCGGCACGGCTCCGCCGGCCGGTACGTCTACCGGGACCTCGCCGCCGAGCCGGTCGCCGCGATCGGCGCCGGGTACGCCATGCTCGGCCGCCGCGTCGAACGCAAGGGGACCATCCCGGCCTCCGACGTCGCCGCCCTCGCCGAAGGCCCGGACGAGGAACACGAGTGGTCCCTCACCCACCCGCTGGTCGACCGGCTGCTCGCCGCCGACACCGTGCTGCTCGGCGTGCCGATGTACAACCTCACCGTCCCGGCCGTGTTCAAGGCCTGGATCGACCGGATCAGCTTCCCCGGCGTCTACACCGACCCGGACACCGGCGAGAGCCTGCTGCGCCGCACCCGGGTCGTCGTCGCGGCCGCCCGCGGCGGCGGCTACGGCCCCGGCACCCCGCGCGAGGCCTTCGACTTCCAGACCCCGTACCTGCGGGCCTACTTCGCCAGGCTCGGCGTCCCGGCCGAGCACCTGCACATCGTCCCGGCCGAACTCACCCGCGCCGACGACGTCCCCGCCCTGGCCGGGCTGCAGCCGATCGCCGCCAAGTCCCTGGCCGACGCCGAGGCCGCCCTGGACGCGCTCGCCACTGCCTGATCGGCCTGATCTGCCTGATCCACCCGGTCTACAGCGGGGTGACGGCCTTCAGCACCACCAGCAGGGCCACGGCGGCGTTGAGTGCGCACAGCGCCGACGCCGCCGTACCGGCCGCGGCGACCATCGCGGCCAGGCCCGCCCGGGTCTTCGCCGGAGGCCAGTTGCGGGACGTCGGCACCGGGCCGAGCAGTGCGGCGACCCGGCGCGGCACCGGGCCGGGCGCGGGCGCCGGGGCGGCGAAGGCCGCGAAGCCGGGCGCCGGCGCCGCGTGCGACACCAGGGCCGCCCGGGCCACCGCCCGCGCGGTGATCCGGCGGTCCCCCACCTCCTGTGCCGACTCCTCGTCCGCCCAGCGCTCCGCGCTGAACGCCACCGCGTACTGCAGCGGCCGCAGGAACGGGTTGACGCAGGCGGCCAGTTGGGTGGTCAGCAGGTACCGGTGGTGGCGGTGGCGCAGGTGCGCCCGCTCGTGCGCGAGCAGCGCCTCCCGCTCGTCCTCGGGCAGCCCGGCCAGCATCCCGGTGGAGACCACCACCCGCCCCGGCGAACCGGGCAGCGCGTACGCGTACGGGCTGCGGTCCGGCAGCACCGCGAGATCGCCGGCCGACTCCGGCCCCGCCGGCAGCCCGGTCAGCGCCCGCCGGGCCCGGGAGCGCACCCGCAGGTGCCGGCCGACCGTCCGGGCACAGGCCGCGGCCACCAGGACCAGCAGCCACATCGCGGCCGTCCCGAACGTCTCGTGGTACGGCAGCGCGGCCCGCACCTCCGGGTCGGACCAGCTGTCCGGCAGCGGGTTGCCGGGGATCTGCGCGGTGCCCACCACGCCGATCAGGCCGAGGCAGAGCACACTGCACACCGCCATCACCGCGCTGATCACGGTCATCAGCCGGGCCGCACCGCGCGGGTGCAGGTGCTGCTCGGTGAGACGCGCGATCGGTACCGCGGTCAGCGGCAGGATGAGCGGGAGGAAGACGAAGAAGCCCACGGGTCAGCTCTCACGGTCGGCCGCTGCCGGATCGACGGACGCGGCGTCCAGCAGCGCCCGCAGCAGGTCCTCGTCGTGCGGGAGCAGCGCGCTCACGAAGCTGGCCAGGACGGCGTCCCGGTCCGCTTCTCCGTCGAGCATCCGGCGCATCCGCAGGGCCGCCAGCCCGGCCGCGTCGGAGGAGGCCTGCCACAGGTAGGAGCGGCCCGAACGGGACCGCGAGACGGCGCTCTTGGCGTGCAGCCGGGACAGGATGGTCATCACGGTGGTGTACGCCAGGTCGCCCTCCAGGCGTTCCTGGACCCACCCCGCGGTGGCCGGTCCGGGCGCCCGCTGGAGCACCGCGAGTACCTGTGCCTCCAACTCGCCCTGGCCGCGCCTTCGGACGGGCGCTTCCGCGGCCGCCGGAGCGTGCCTCTCGTCTGCCATGACGGCCCACTCCCTCCGGATGCCGCGCCCCGGAGCCGGCGGGGCACCCGCTCATCCTAACGAGCGCGGGCCCGGCGCGAACCGGTTCGCGCCGGGCTTCCCGCGCGCGACGCGTCGCCCGAACGGCCCCGGCCCGGTTGCCCGGCGCCCCGGCCCGGCGGACGGTCGAAGTCCGTACGGTCCGCCCGTAGGCCTGTTCGGCCCCTGGAGGAGTCCATGAGCAGCCCGTCGCCCGACCCCGCGCAGCCGGAGCAGCCCCCGCGCACCGGCCCCGAGCAGCCCGGGCAGCCCCGGCGCACCGACCCCGAGCAGCCCGGGCAGCCCCGGCGCACCGACCCCGAGCAGCCCGGGCAGACCTGGCGCACCACCTCCGGCACGCGGCAGCCGACGCCGGGCAACGAGTTCCGCGACTGGGCGCCCGGCCTGGTGATGTTCGCCGGTGTGCTGATGCTGATCAACGGCATCATGGAGGCCCTCCGGGGCATCATGGCGGTCTCCAACGACGACCTCTTCGTCCACACCCCCCGCTACGTCTTCCGGTTCGACCTCACCGGCTGGGGCTGGGTCCACATCGTCGTCGGCGTGCTGGTCGCGGTGACCGGCGCGTTCCTGCTCAAGGGCGCCGCCTGGGCCCGCTACGCCGGTATCCTCTTCACCTCGCTGAGTGCCCTCGACAGCTTCCTGGTCCTGCCGTACTTCCCGCTCTGGTCGCTCGTGGTGATCGCACTGGACGTCTTCATCATCTGCGCGCTCTGCGTCTACCGCCCCCAGGAGGGCACCACGCTCTGACGACCCGGTGGTCCGCGCGCCCGGACCCGTCTCAGGTCCGGGCCCGCTGGGTGACCGCGATGCAGACCAGCACCACCACCGCCGTGACGGGTGCGGCCGCCGGCAGGTCCTCGCCCAGCAGCAGCACCGACCAGAGCAGCGTCAACAGCGGCTGCGCGAGCTGCAGTTGGCTCGCCCGCGGCACCCCGATCTCCGCCATCCCCCGGTACCAGAGCACGAACCCGCCGAACTGCGACACCGCCGCCGTGTACGCCAGCCCGGTCAGCGCCCTCGCCCCGAGGTGGACGGGCTCGGCGGGCAGTGCGAGAGCCGTGGTCAGCAGCGTCACCGGCAGCGCGGCCACCACCGCCCAGGCGATCACCCGGGCGCCCGGCAGGTCCCGGGAGAGCCGCCCGCCCTCCGCGTACCCGGCCGCGCACACCAGCAGCCCCGCGAACAGGTAGAGGTCGGCGGCGGTCGGCCGGCCGTGGCTCTGCAGCAGGGTGAAGGCGAGCACCGCCGCCGCCCCGGCCAGCGCCGCCGCCCAGAACGCCCGGGACGGCCGGCGCCCGGTGCGCAGCGCCGCGCACACCGCGGTGGCCAGCGGCAGCACACCGATGACCACCGCCGAGTGGGCCGTGGAGGAGGTCCGCAGGGCGAGCGTGGTCAGCAGCGGGAAACCCAGCACGCAGCCCCCCGACACCACCAGCAGCGCGGGCCAGTACCGCCGGGGCGGCAGCGGGGCGCGGACGGCGGCCAGGTAGAGCGCGGCGAGCAGGCCGGCCACGACGCCGCGCAGCCCGGTCGCGGTCCACGGCCCGAAGCCGGTCAGGGCCCACGCGGTGGCGGGGAAGCTGAGGGAGAAGGAGGCCACGCCGAGGGCGGCCAGGGCGGTGCCGGAGGCGGGGCTTCGCGGTGCTACCGCCGAGAGGTGGGTAGCGCTATCTTGTGCCGTCATGAACGAGCGTAGCAGTGTGACCGAACTCGCCGACAGGCTGCGGAGGGAGGTCGAGCGCTACCCGGAGGGGCGAAAGCTGCCGTCCAGCCGGGTGCTGGTGGAGCGCCACCAGGTCAGCCCGGTGACGGTCTCCCGGGCCATCGCGGTCCTCGCGGCCGAGGGCCTGGTGGTCTCCCGGCCGGGCGCCGGGGTGTTCCGGGCAGCGGCCTTCGCCGGGCGACCGGCCGGCACCACCGCGCCCGCCGCCCGTCCCGGCGACCTCTCCTGGCAGGAGGTCGCGCTCAGCGCCGACTCCGACCCCCGCGACCTGCTGGCCGCCCCGGTGTTCGCCACCCTCCGCGTGCCCCCGCCCGACGTCATCGACCTCAACAGCGGCTACCCGCACGCCTCGCTGCTGCCCGAACGCCTGCTGGCCACCGCCCTCGCCCGGGCCGGACGGCGCCCGGGCGCCTGGGACCGGCCGCCCACCGACGGCCTCACCGAGCTGCGCGGCTGGTTCGCCCGCGACATCGGCGGCACCGGCGGGCCGATCGGCGCCGGGGACGTCCTGATCACGTCCGGCGGCCAGGGCGGGCTCACCGTGGCCATGCGCTCGCTCGCCGCGCCCGGCGCGCCCGTCCTGGTGGAGTCGCCGACCTACTCGGGCATCCTGGCGGTCGTCCGCGCGGCCGGGCTGCGGCCCGTCCCCGTCCCGGTCGACGCCGACGGCGTGCGCACCGACCTGCTGGCCGACGCCTTCGAGGCCACCCGGGCGCGGGTCTTCGTCTGCCAGCCGCTGTTCCAGAACCCGACCGGCGCGGTGCTCTCACCCACCCGGCGCTCCGAGGTGCTGCGGATCGCCCGGGCGGCCGGCGCGTTCGTCGTCGAGGACGACTTCGCCCGCCTGCTCGTCCACGCGGACGCCCCCGCGCTGCCGCGACCGCTCGCCGCCGACGACCAGGACGGGGTCGTGGTGCACCTGCGGTCGCTGACCAAGGCCGCCTCGCCCAACCTGCGGGTCGGCGCACTCACCGCGCGCGGCCCGGCCCTGGCCCGGCTGCGGGCCACCCAGGTGGTGGACAGCTTCTTCGTGCCCCGGCCGCTCCAGGAGGCGACGTTGGAACTGGTCGCCGACCCCGGCTGGGCCCGCCACCTGCGCGCCCTCGGGGCGGAACTGCGGACCCGCCGCACCGCCACCGTCGCCGCCCTGCACCGCGAACTGCCCGGTCTGCTCGGCACCTACCGGCCCGGCGGCTACCACCTGTGGCTGCGGCTCCCGGACGGCGTCGACGACGGTGCCCTCACCGCCGCCGCCCTGCGCGCCGGCGTCCAGGTCACCCCCGGCCGCCCGTACCACGCCGCCGAACCCCCGGCCCCGCACCTGCGCCTCAGCTACGCGGCCGCCGAGAGCTCCGCGCACACCGCCGAGGGGATCCACCGCCTCCGCCGGGCCTACGAGGACCTGCCGGCCTGACCTCCGGCCCGCGCGGAGCGGGCCGACCGCGACGGATCGTGCCGAGACCGGACGCCCTGCCCCCCCGGCCCGCGCGGAGCGGGGCTCAGCGCCCGTAGCCCGCCATCCGCTCCAGCCGGGCGATGCGCTCCGCCATCGGCGGGTGGGTGGAGAAGAGCCGGGCGCCGGCCTCGCCGGGGCGGAAGGGGCTGGCGATCATCATGTGGCTGGCGGTCTGGATCTGCGGCTCCGGCGGGAGGGGCAGCCGGCGGGTGCCGGCGTCGAGCTTGCGCAGGGCGCCGGCCAGGGCGAGCGGGTCTCCGGTGATCCGGGCGCCGTCGGCGTCGGCCTGGTACTCGCGGGAGCGGCTGACGGCCAGCTGGATGAGCCCGGCCGCCAGCGGGCCGAGGATCATGATGGCGAGCATGCCGAAGAGGCCGGGCCCGTCGTCGTCGTCGCTGCGGCCGAAGGGGATCAGCCAGGCGAAGTTCACCAGGAACATCACCACCGAGGCGAGCGCCCCGGCGACCGAGGAGATCAGGATGTCCCGGTTGTAGACGTGGCTCAGCTCGTGCCCGAGTACGCCCCGCAGCTCGCGTTCGTCCAGCAGTTGCAGGATGCCGTCGGTGCAGCAGACGGCCGCGTTGCGCGGGTTGCGGCCGGTGGCGAAGGCGTTCGGCGCGGGGGTCGGGGAGATGTAGAGGCGCGGCATCGGCTGGCGGGCCGCGGTGGAGAGCTCGCGGACGATCCGGTAGAGCCGCGGCGCCTCGATCTCGCTGACCGGCCGGGCCCGCATGGCCCGCAGCGCGAGCTTGTCGCTGTTCCAGTAGGCGTAGGCGTTGGTGCCGAGGGCGACCAGCAGGGCGATCACCAAGCCGGTTCGGCCGAAGAATCCGCCGATCACCAAGATGAGCGCCGAGAGGCCGCCGAGCAGGACGGCGGTCCTCAGTCCGTTGTGCCGGCGGTGCACGTCAGGCCCTCCAATGGTGCGGTGGGGAAGCCCTTTCTGCCTCGTCCCTCTTGCCCGGTCAACGGGTGGGGGCCTGGGCCTTGTTCCCTTGTGACCGGCGTGACACCGCCGCGGCACCCCGCCGGGCCGGACCGCGGCGGCCGGCCGGGCGGGTGCGCGCTCAGAACAGGCTTCCGCCGGCGACCTGGAGGACCAGCTGCGGGGCGAAGGAGAGGACCACGGCCACCGAGGCGGTGAGCCCCAGCGTGGCGGTCAGGGTGGCCGGCAGCCGGCCTTCGGCCCCGGCCTCGCCGACGGGTGCGGCGCCCGGTTCGGCGCCTTCCTCGGCACCCGGCGCCGGGGCGAACAGCCGGGTCGTCCAGAGCAGGTAGTAGTACAGCGCGACGACCACGTTGGCGGCCATCACGACGGCCAGCCAGCCCAGCCCGGCGTCGACGGCCGCGCGGAACACCACGACCTTGCCGAACAGGCCGATCACGCCCGGCGGCAGCCCGGCCAGGCAGAGCAGGAAGAAGGCGAGCGCGAGGGCCGTCCAGCGGCGCCGGGCGAACAGGCCGCGGAAGTCGTCCACGCTGGTCCCGGCCCGGCGGCCGACCGCCGCGACCACGCCGAACGCGCCGAGGTTCACCACGCCGTAGATCAGCGCGTACGCGGCGGTGGCGCCGAGCGGGTCGACCCCGGTGGGCGCGTAGCCGGCGGCGGCGAGCGGCACCAGCAGGTAGCCGGCCTGGCCGACGGACGACCAGGCGAGCAGCCGCACCGCGCTGTGGCGGGTGTCGAAGCGCTGGCGCAGCGCGCCGACGTTGCCCACCGTCATGGTGACGGCGGCCAGCACGGCGAGCACCAGGCCCCAGGTGTGCGCGTACGGGCGGAAGGCGATGGTGGTGGCGAGCGCGAGGCCGGACAGGCCGGCCGCCTTGCCGACCACCGAGAGGTAGCCGGCCACCGGCAGCGGGGCGCCGATGTAGGTGTCGGGCACCCAGAAGTGGAACGGGACGGCGGCGACCTTGAAGGCGAAGCCGACCAGGGTCAGCACGGCGCCCGCCTCGGCCAGCGGCTTGAGCTGCCCGGGGGCGTGTTCCAGGCCCTGGGCGACGGCCCCGAGGTGCAGGCTGCCGCTGGCTGCGTAGACGAAGCCGACGCCGAGCAGCATCACGGCCGTGGCGGTGACGGAGGAGACGAAGAACTTGAGCGCGGCCTCGGCGCCCCGGCCGTCCCGGCGCAGCGCGACCAGGGCGAAGGCGGGCAGCGAGGCGACCTCCAGCGCGATCACCATGGTGGCGAGGTCGCGGGAGGCGGGCAGCAGCGCGGCGCCGGTGGCGCTGGAGAGCAGCAGGAACCAGTACTCGCCGCCGGGCAGCTTCTCCTCCTCGACGGTGTGCGCGGAGAGCAGCGCGGCGATCAGCGCACCGCCGAGGGCGAGCAGCTGGAACACCAGGGCGAAGTGGTCGGCGACGTACGAGCAACCCGCGTTGTCAGACCCCCCTGCTACGTTCTGCACACAGAAGGTCGCCCGGGGTGATCCCCCGATGAGGGGGAGGAGTGCGATGAGGGCGAGGGCGAGTCCGGCCGCGGCGAGGCGGCCGAGCCACTTCCGGTGCCGCTCGGGCAGGAACAGGTCGGTGAGCAGGACGGCGAGGGCGGCCACCGCGGCGATCAGCGGGGGCGCGATCGCCACCCAGTCCACGGACTGGATCAGGCTGCCCGGGTTGGCTACGGCGAGGGAGGTCACAGTGTGCTGCCCCGTGGAGTGAGGTCCGAGTGCGGCGATCTGGGCTCCGAGCACGGTCAGCCACCCCCGAGGAGGTGCTTGACGGCGGGGTCGGAGAGGCCGAGCAGGAGCGCGGGCCAGAGGCCGGCGAGCAGGGTGAGGGCGGCCAGCGGCGTCCAGCTGACGGCCTCGTACGGGCGCAGGTCGGCGACCTGGTCCACCGGGGCGGGCTGCTTGGGGTCGCCCATGCAGACGCGCTTGACCACGATCAGCAGGTAGGCGGCGGTGAGGAGGGTGCCGAGACCGGCCAGGACCATGTAGGTGACGAACGCGGGGCGCGACAGGCCGTCGGCCGGGTCGAACGCGCCGAACATGGCGAGCAGCTCGCCCCAGAAGCCGGCCAGACCGGGCAGGCCGAGGCTGGCGACGGCGGCGAAGGCGAGCAGCGCGCCGATCCGCGGGGCGCGGCCGTACAGGGCGGCGCCGGTGGCGCCGGAGAGGGTGTCGAGGTCCGCCGTGCCGTAGCGGTCCTTGAGGGCGCCGACGAGGAAGAACAGCAGACCGGTGATCAGACCGTGGGCGATGTTGGCGAACAGCGCGCCGTTGACGCCCACCGGAGTGAGGGAGGCGATGCCCAGCAGCACGAAGCCCATGTGGCCGACGGAGGAGTACGCGATCAGGCGCTTGAGGTCGCCCTTGGCGCCGGGGCGGGCCAGCGCCAGACAGGCCAGCGATCCGTAGACGATGCCGACGGCGGCGAACGCGCCCAGGTAGGGGGCGAGCGTCGCGGTGCCGTCGGGCACGACCGGGAGGAGGACGCGGACCAGACCGTACGTGCCCATCTTCAGCAGCACGCCGGCGAGCAGCACCGAGCCGACCGTCGGAGCGGCGGTGTGCGCGTCCGGGAGCCAGCTGTGCAGCGGCCAGGCGGGGGCCTTGACCGCGAGCCCGACCATGATCGCCAGGGCGGCGATCACCTGGGTGGTGTGGCTCAGGCCGTTGCCGTGCGCGGCGGCCAGGGCCTGCATGTCGAAGGTCCCGGCCTTGCTGCCGATCAGCAGGAAGCCGAGCAGCATCACGGCCGAGCCGAGCAGCGTGTACAGGATGAACCGGTTGGCGGCCGGGGCCTTCGCGCCGCTCCCCCAGCGGGCGATCAGGAAGTACATCGGGATCAGCACGATCTCGAAGGCCAGGAAGAAGAGCAGGAGGTCCAGCACCGCGAAGGTGGCGAGCATGCCGACCTCGAGGAGGAGGAACAGCCCGACGAAGGCCTTCGCCGACGGCACGCCCTCCCCGCCCGGCAGCCGCTTCTCCGAGTACAGCGCGCAGAGGAAGGTGAGCAGTGCGGTCAGCACGATCAGCGGCAGCGAGATGCCGTCCACGCCGAGGTGGAGGCGCACGTTGAGGGCCGGGATCCAGGACACGTCGGTGGTGGCCTGCATCCGGGCGGGCTCGTCGTGGTCGAAACCGGCCGCCAGGGCGACGGTGAGCAGCAGCACCGCGCCGGTGACGACGGTGTTCAGCCGCAGCGCCCGCCGGTCGGCGGCGGCCGGCTCCCGGCCGAACACCGGCGCCAGGGTGAGCGCGGCGCCGAGCAGCGGCAGCACCAGGAGGGCGATGAGGACTGCGTTCATCGGGGGCTCCTACGGGCGGCGGTCGGAATCGGGGGAACCGGAGAGAGGGGGTACGGCATCCGCTACACCGCCACCAGGACGGCCAGCAGGACGACGCCGGCGAGCAGCGCGCTGAGGTAGGTCTGCGCGTTGCCGGTCTGCGCGAGCCGGACGGCCCGGCCGAGCAGGTTGGCGCCGACCCCGCTGCCGCGCACGTAGGTCTCGACGACCTCGCGGTCCAGGAAGCGGACCAGCCGGGCGGCGGCGGTCACCGGGCGGACGAACAGCGCGTGGTACAGCCGGTCGACGCCGAAGCCGTGCCGGGCCGGGCCGAACAGCGGGCCGAGCAGCGTGCGCCCGGGGTCGGCGACGATCACCTCGGCGGCCGGGGCACCGGCCTGCTCGGGCACCCGGCCGGCGTCGGCCGGAGCCGGGCGGCCGGTAGCCAGCCGCGCGGTCGCCGAGCGCCAGGCGCCGTACGCCGCGAGCACGCCGACCACGGCGAGCCCGGTGCCGATGACGGCGGTGACGGCCGAGGGGCGCAGCGAGCCGCCGTCCAGCAGCGCGGGCAGCCAGTCCGAGCGCAGCCCCGCGACGCCGAAGCCCATGGTCGGGATCGCCAGCACCCAGAGCGGCCAGCGCATCGCGGGCGGCTCGGCGGTGGCCGGGTCGGCCTCGTCGAGCTCGGGCGAGTACGGCGCGTCCGCCTCGTGCCCGGCCGCGGGCGCCACGGCCTGAGACGCCGCGACCTGAGACGCTGCGGCAGCTTGCGTCCCGGCCTGCGACGCCGCAGCCGCCTGCGCCCCTTCAGCCTGCGGGCTGTGGAAGCTGACCAGGAAGAGCCGGGTCGCGTACGCGGCGGTGAGCAGCGCGGTGAGTCCGGCGGAGATCAGCACGATCCACCCGGCGGCCTCCGGCACGGCCGAGGCCGGGCCGAGCCCGTTGGTGAGCGCCTCGCCGTTGGCGGCGTGCTCGGCGGCGGTCAGCACCGCCTCCTTGCTGAAGAAGCCGGAGAACGGCGGCAGTCCGACCAGGGCGACGAGCGCGATGCCCATCGTCCAGTAGGCGTCCGGGACGCGCTTGCGCAGCCCGGGGATCCGGGACATCGCGGAGATCGAGTTGGTGTGCGCGGCGTGGATCACCACGCCGGCGGCCAGGAACAGCAGCGCCTTGAAGGCGCCGTGGCTGACCAGGTGGAAGACGGAGGCCTCGCGGTCGCCGGTGGCGAGTGCCCCGGCCATGTAGCCGAGCTGGCCGACGGTGGAGTAGGCGAGCACCCGTTTGAGGTCGTCCTGGGCGAGCGCGCAGAGCGCCGAGCCGATCATCGTCACGGCGGCCATCACGGCCAGCACGACCAGCGCCGCACCCGACAGCAGGAACACCGGCAGCAGCCGGGCGACCAGGTAGATGCCGGCCGCGACCATGGTGGCGGCGTGGATCAGCGCGGAGACCGGCGTCGGGCCGGCCATGGCGTCCGGGAGCCAGGTGTGCAGCGGGAACTGCGCGCTCTTGCCGGCCACCCCGGCGAGCAGCAGCAGGGCGATCAGCGTCGGGTGGCCGAGCCGCCCGTCGGTCGCGGCGGCCAGCACGTCGGGGATCCGGAAGCTGCCGGCGTCCGCGCCGAGCAGGAAGATCCCGAACAGGAACGGCACGTCGCCGAGCTTGGTGACCAGGAAGGCCTTGAGCGAGGCCGAGCGGGCGTCCTCGGTCTCCCAGTGGTGGCCGATCAGGAAGTACGAGCAGATGCCCATGACCTCCCAGCCGACCAGCAGCACGATCAGGTCGCCCGAGTAGACCACCAGGAACATCGCCGCGGTGAACAGCGAGACCAGCGCGGCGTACGACGGGTAGCGCGGGTCCTTCCTGAGGTACGCGGTCGAGTAGACCTGCACACAGGTGGCGACCAGGCCGACCAGCACGGAGATCAGCGAGCTGAAGCCGTCCAGGTGGAGGGCGAGCGCGATGTCCGGGCCACCGGTCGGGGTGAGCCGGGTGGCGGCGTCCAGCGCCTGACCGGTGCCGAGCTGGAGGGCGACGACCAGGGCGAGCACGGCCGAGACGGCGACCGGCACGATGGCCAGCGGCCGGGCCAGGCCGGGCGCCTTCTTTCCGACGGCCAGGGTCGCGGCGGCCCCGAGGGCGGGCAGCGCGGGGACGAGGGCGGGCAGGGCGAGGTTCATGCGGCGGCCTGGCCCTTCAGCGCCTCGGCTCCGGCCGGCGTCTCCTCGGCGAGCGGCTCCGCCGGATCGCCGAGCGCGGTGGCCCGGTCGATGTCCGCGGTGCCCCGGGCCCGGAACAGCAGCAGGACGATGGCGAGCCCCAGCCCGATCTCGGCGGCGGCGACGGTGATGGTGAACAGGGTGAGCGCCTGGCCGGCGTGCAGCGAGTCGCGCAGCCAGGTGTCGAAGGCGACCAGGTTGAGGTTGACGGCGTTGAGCATCAGCTCGACGGACATCAGGACCAGGACGGCGTTGCGCCGGGCGAGCACGCCGTACACGCCGACGCTGAACAGCAGCGCGGCGAGGACGACGGGGTAGGCGAGGTGCATCAGCTCTCCTCCGACGCGGACGGCGCAGCGGGCGCGGCCTCTACGGCCTCTGCGGCCGCCGGGCTCTCCGGCGGCGCCGGCCGGGGCACGGTCGCGGCGACGGTCCCGTTCGAGCCCACCGGCCGGCCGGCGCGCAGCCGGCCCGCCCGGGGCGGCGGCACCCGCCGCTTCGACCCGCGCGACAGCACGATCGCGCCGACCAGCGCCGCCAGCAGCAGCACGGAGAGGGCTTCGAAGGGCAGCACCCAGTGGCGGAACAGGCTCGCCCCGGTGACGGCGGCCGAGCCGCCCCCCGCGCCGAGGTCGATCCAGGAGGTCCGGAAGGCGTCGACGACCAGCGTCACCAGCGTCCCGGCCGAGGCGAGCGCCACGGCCAGGGCCACCCAGCGGTTCTTGGAGTCGGCGTCCGGCGAGCGCCCGATCGGCGCCTTGGTGAGCATCAGTCCGAACAGCACCAGGACGATCACCGAGCCGAGGTAGATCAGCACCTGCACCCAGGCGATGAACTCGGCGGTGAGCAGCAGGAACTCCACCGCCAGCCCGCCCAGCGCGACCACCAGCCAGAGCGCGGCGTGCACCAGTTGCCTGGTGCTGACGGCGATCACGGCCGAGCCGAGCACGGCGATGCCGACCAGCAGGAAGACGATCTCCACCCCGGTCGGGGACAGGAACGAACGGGCGGCCGGCTCCAGCGAGCCGGTCGCCGCGAGCAGGGTGGCGGCGCTCACCGGGCCTCCCCCTCATCCGAGGCCGCCGAGGCGGCTGCGGCGGCCGCGGCGGCCGCCAGCTTGTCCGCCGCCTTGCGCGCGGTGG
Source organism: Kitasatospora sp. NPDC098663 (assembly GCF_044760075.1). Lineage (NCBI taxonomy): Bacteria > Bacillati > Actinomycetota > Actinomycetes > Kitasatosporales > Streptomycetaceae > Kitasatospora > Kitasatospora sp. NPDC098663. The sequence continues at coordinate 36,906 of NZ_JBIWAP010000007.1, forward strand.
TGATCTCCTTGGGATCCTCGGCCGCCGGGTCCAGCGCCGGCGGCGCCGGGACGGTCCACATCCACTCGCGGAGCTTGTCCCGCTCGTGGGTCAGCTCCAGGATGTCGGTCTCGGCGTACTCGAACTCGGGCGACCAGAACAGCGCGTCGAAGGGGCACACCTCGATGCAGATCCCGCAGTACATGCAGAGCGAGAAGTCGATGGCGAACCGGTCCAGCACGTTGCGGGTGCGGGCCCGCGCGTTCGGCTCGGCGGCCGGCAGCGTCTCCTTGTGCGAGTCGATGTAGATGCACCAGTCCGGGCACTCGCGCGCGCAGAGCATGCACACCGTGCAGTTCTCCTCCAGCAGCGCGATGACGCCGCGCGAACGCGGCGGCAGCACCGGCTGCACGTCGGGGTACTGCGCGGTGACGGTCTTCTTCGTCATCGTCCGCAGGGTCACGGCCAGGCCCTTGGCCAGGCCGGCACCGGGAAAACTCATGAGATCGCCACCTTGATGACGCCGGTCAGGGCCAGCTGGACGAGGGCGAGCGGGATCAGCACGGTCCACGCGAAGCGCATCAGCTGGTCCTCGCGCAGACGCGGGTAGGTGACCCGCAGCCAGATGACCACGAAGGCCAGCGCGAAGGTCTTCAGGATCATCCAGAGCCAGCCGAGCTGGTCCGCCAGCGGGCCGTGCCAGCCGCCCAGGAAGAGCACCGCGGTCAGCGCCGACACCACCAGGATGCCCACGTACTCGGACAGCAGGAACAGCGCGAAGCGCAGGCCCGTGTACTCGGTGTACGCGCCGAAGATGATCTCCGAGTCGGCGACCGGCATGTCGAACGGCGGGCGCTGGAGCTCGGCCAGACCGGCCGTGAAGAACACGAACGCGCCGATGAGCTGCCAGGGCAGCCAGTACCACTCCCAGGCGTCCACGATCCCGGGCAGCGAGAGCGTGCCGGCGGCCATCGCCACCGAGGCCGCCGCCAGCACCATCGGCAGCTCGTACGACATCAGCTGCGCGGCCGTGCGCAGGCCGCCGAGCAGCGAGAACTTGTTTGCCGAGGCCCAGCCGGCCATCAGCTTGCCGATCACGCCGACGCCCATCACGGCCAGCACGAAGAACAGGCCGGCGTCGATCGCCTGGCCGACGAAGCCGTTCGGGCCGACCGGGATCGCCAGCAGCACGAAGAGGTACGGCAGCAGCGAGACGGCGGGCGCCAGCTGGAAGATCCGGCGGTCCGCCCCGGCCGGGACGATGTCCTCCTTCTGCGCGAACTTCACGCCGTCCGCGACGAGCTGTGCCCAGCCGTGGAAGCCGCCCGCGTACATCGGGCCGAGCCGGCCCTGCATGTGCGCCATGACCTTGTGCTCGGTCTGGCCGATGACCAGCGGGAAGGTGAGGAAGACGACCAGGGTGGCGACGCAGCGCAGCACCGTGTCGAGCAGGTTCACGCGCCGTCTCCGTCCTGGCCGGCCGGTCCGGCCGACGTCTCGTCCCGCTCACCCTCAGGCGCGGCGGGCTTCGCCGGCTCGGCGGGCGGCTGCTCCTCGGCAGACTCCTGCGCGGGCTTGTCCACAGGCTTCGCGGGCTCGGCCGGTGCCTGTGCCGCCTCGGCGGGCTTCGCGGGCTCGTCGTGCGCGGGCACCGGGTTGTGCCAGGGCGCGTCCGAGGACCGGGTCCGCGGCGACGCCGAGCCCTCGGCCTTCGGTTCGGCAGGCGCGGCGGCCTCGGCGGCCTCGGCCGGCGCCGGCTCCGCAGCCTGGCTGACCGATCCGTCGGACACCGACCTGACCCGGCGCGGCCGGTCCGCCCGCACCACGGGCGCCGCCTCACCAGCGGCCGGAGCAGCGGCCTCACCAGCAGTCGGAGCAACAGCCGGAGCAGCGTCCGGAGCACCGGCACCAGCAGCCTCGGCCCCCGCCTGACTCGCCGACCCCTCCGCCACCGTCCTGGTCCGCCGCGGCCGGTCCGCCCGCACCGCCGCACCCTCGGCACCGGCGGCAGCACCGGCCCCAGCGGCAGCAGCACCGGCAGCCCGGGGCGTCCGCCCGGCCGCGCCCGCCGCCCGCGCACCGCGCGCGGGCCGCTCGGCGACCGGCGGCAGGGTGCCCTTCAGCGGCCCCCACTCGTTCGGGTCCGGCACGCCGGCCGGCTGCATCTTGCGCCGGGCGGGCCCGTCGCCGTGGTCCGACTCGCCCGGCTCCTTGGCGCCCGGCCAGGCCTTGGCGACCCGGGCCGCGAGCACGAACTCCTTGCGCAGCGGGTACCCCTCGAAGCCGTCCGGCAGCAGCAGGGTGGCGAGGTAGGGGTGTCCGGGAAAGTCGATGCCGAACATCTCGTGGGTCTCGCGCTCGTGCCAGGCGGCGCCCGCGTAGACCGGGACGGCGGTCGGCAGCGCGGCCTTGTCCCGCGGCACCCGGGTACGCAGCGCCAGGTGGCGCACGCCCGGGGCGTCGGCGGAGGCGAGGTGGGCGACCACGGAGAAGCCCTCGGCCAGTTCGTCGACGGCGCTCAGCCAGTCGAAGTAGCCCAGGCCGAGCGTGTCGCGGGCACTGGTGAGCGCCTCGATCCAGTGCTCGGCGGGGACGTCGACGGTGACCAGCCCGTAAGCCTCGGCGCCGGTCGCCCACTCCCCGACCGACGCCGCGTACTGCTCGGCGGAAGTCATGAGACCCCTCCCTCGGTCGAAGGTCCCGCCACCAGCGGGCGGCGCAGCGCCGCCGCGGGCGCGGTGTAGCGGTCGGGCAGCGACTCGGCGGCGATCTTCTCCTGGAGCTTGAGGATGCCCTGGAGCAGCGCCTCGGGCCGGGGCGGGCAGCCGGGCACGTAGACGTCGACCGGGATGATCTGGTCCACGCCCTTGGTCACCGAGTAGGAGTCCCAGTACGGGCCGCCGGAGTTGGAGCAGGCGCCGAAGGAGATGACGTACTTCGGCTCGGGCATCTGCTCGTAGAGGCGCTTGACGGCGGGCGCCATCTTGTCGGTCACCGTCCCCGAGACGATCATCAGGTCGGCCTGACGGGGTCCGGGCGCGAACGGAATGACACCCATCCGGATGAAGTCGTGTTTGGCCATGGACGCGGCGATGAACTCGATCGCGCAGCAGGCCAGGCCGAAGTTGAAGCACCAGAGGCTGTAGCGGCGGCCCCAGTTGAGCACGACCTTGACCGGGTCGGGCGCGAGCCGGGCCAGCGGGCCGATGCCACGGCGCTCGACGGCGCCGGGGCGCGACGGGTCCGGGAGGCCGAGCGGGACCGGCCCGCCCTGGGCGCCGTGCGAGTGGGTGTGCGTCACGTCCATTCCAGAACGCCCTTCTTCCAGGCGTAGAGCAGGCCGACCGCGAGGAAGCCGATGAAGAGGAACATCTCGATCAGCGTTCCGGCGCCGTACCCGGCGGTGGCGAAGACCGTCGCCCACGGGAACAGGTAGATCGCGTCGACCGCGAAGATCACGTACAGGAAGGCGTACACGTAGTAGCGGATCTGGGTGTGCGCCCAGTCCTCGCCCACCGGGTCCACCCCGCACTCGTAGGCGAGGAGTTTCTCGGGCGAGTGGACCACCGGCCGCAGCAGCCGGTTGGCCGTGAACGCCACGGCGACGAAGAGCACCCCGACGACGGCCAGCAGGCCCATCGCGGCGTACGCGTCGAAGTAGCCGCCGCCGACCGCCGGGTCGGCCGCGACGGCAGCCGCATGCTGCCCCTCCATGCCTTCGCCCTCCACCTCGGCCGTGAACAACCCCTCAAGGCAGTTCTACGACGTTTCCTCGCACGGTCATAACCATGGCCAATGCGTGAGTCTAAGGGGACGGCTCCGCTCCGCCCGAACCCTGCCCGCTCCGCAAGACGTCCGGTGGACACTCCCGCGAGCACCGGGCAGTGGCCCGACGACCCCGCCGGGGGTAGGGATAACCCCCGTCCCGGAAGATGTATCACCCCCATGGCATCTCCCGCCCCGCGTTCGGGAAGCTTGCTTCACCAGCTCGACCAAGAGGGACGGTAGATCCAGATGAAGCCGCTGCACCGCCGCACCGTGGACGCCATCAAGGAGCAGGACGCTCGGATGGTCCGCTCGCCGCTGTACGGCGCGCAGATGTGGCGGCAGGTCGGCCAGCTGCTGCTCAACCTGCCGCTCGGCGTCGCCGGCTTCTCGCTCACCGCGATCACGCTCTCGGCCGGCCTGGGGATGTCGATCACCGTGGTCGGCCTGCCGCTGCTGGCCGGTGGGCTGGCCGTCTCCCGCGCCCTGGGCGGGCTGGGCCGCCGGCGGGCCCGGGCGGCGTACGGCTCCGAGATCCACGAGCCGGAGCCGGTGCAGCGGCGCCGGCCGGGGGTGGTGGGCTTCACCATCGCCCACCTGACCGACCTGCTGAACTGGCGCTCGGCGCTCTACAACGTGCTGATGCTGCCCTGGGGCATCCTGAGCTTCACGGTGACCCTGGTCGCGGTCACCGTGATGTGGCCGGTGCTGCCCTGGGTGATCCGGGCGCTGGCGGCGATCGACCGGATCCTGGTCGAGTCGCTGCTCTTCCCGGGCGCCCTGGCCGAGCGGGTGCGCGAGCTGGAGGACGACCGCGGCACGGTGGTCGACACCGCCGCCGCCGACCTGCGCCGGATCGAGCGCGACCTGCACGACGGCGCCCAGGCCCGCCTGGTCGCGCTGGCCATGGACCTGGGCATGGCCAAGGAGCGGCTGCGCGAGGTCGAGACCGAGGACGACGTGGCGGCCGCCACGAAGATGGTCGACAACGCGCACGGCGAGGTGAAGCTGGCCCTCCAGGAGCTGCGCGACCTGGCCCGGGGCATCCACCCGGCGGTGCTCACCGACCGCGGCCTGGACGCGGCCCTGTCCTCGGTCGCCGCCCGGTGCACCGTCCCCGGCGGGGTCAAGGTGAACGTCGACCTGAAGGGGCCGGACGGCCGGGCCGAGCGCCCGGACTCGGCGGTCGAGGGCATCGCGTACTTCACCGTCAGCGAGCTGCTGACCAACGTCTCCAAGCACTCCGGCGCCCGCACCGCCTCGGTCGACGTCTGGCGCTCCGACAACCAGCTGATGGTGCTGGTCCAGGACGACGGCAAGGGCGGCGCCGCCCCCTACCCGGGCAGCGGCCTGGCCGGGCTGACCGAGCGGATCCGCGCGGTGGACGGGGTGCTCCTGGTGCAGAGCCCGGAGGGCGGCCCGAGCAGCATCACCGTCGAACTGCCCTGGCGCACCCGCACCGCCCGCCGCTGAACCGGGGCACGACACGGCGCCGGGACCTCGTCGAGGCGGTGACGAGGTCCCGGCGCCGTGCCGGTACGGCGGCCGGTCCGCGGAACCCTTGCGCGGGGCCGGAGCCGGGGCCGGAGCCGGGCCCTACGGGCTCTCCAGGGTGCCGAGGGTGACGGTGGCGGTCTGGCTGGTGCCGTCCCTGGTGTAGGCGACGGTGGCCTTGTCGCCCGGGGTGAGCGAGGCGAGCGCGGTGGTGAGCGCGTTCAGCGAGTCGACCGCGGCGTCCCCGATCTTGGTGATCACGTCGCCGGCCTGCATCCCCGCCGAGGCGGCCGGGCCGCCCGGGGTGACCGCCACGATGACGGCGCCGGCGGGCTTGAACTGCTGGTTGAAGCTGGTCCGGGCGGTGATGCCGAGTGCGGCCCGGCCGGAGTTGGTGACCTTGCCCTGCTTGATCAGCTGGTCGGTGATGCTGGTGATGGTGGACGCCGGGATGGCGAAGCCGATGCCGGGCGCGGCCGCGCCGCTGGCCTCGGGTTCCGTCGCCGCGAGCGTGTTGATACCGATCACCTGGCTGTCCAGGTTGACCAGCGCGCCGCCGCTGTTGCCCGGGTTGATCGCGGCCGAGGTCTGCACCATGTTGCCGATGGTGGCGCCGGGCGAGCCGCCGCCCCTGGGTTCGGAGACGGTCCGTCCGGTGGCCGAGACGATGCCCTGGGTGACGCTGCTGGAGAGGCCGAGCGGGCTGCCCATGGCGAGGGTGATCTGGCCGAGCTGGACCTTGCCGGAGTCCCCGAAGGCGGCCGGCTTGAGGCCGCTCGGCGGGCTGCTCAGCTTGATCACCGCGAGGTCGGTGTCGGGGTAGCTGCCGACCAGGGTGGCGTCCAGCGACCTGGTGCTGTTGGCGAGGGTGACGGTGAAGGTGGTCGCGGTGCCCACCACGTGGGCGTTGGTGACGATGTCGCCCTTGTCGTCGTAGACGATCCCGGAGCCGAGGCTGTCGCCGGTGGTGATCTGCACCACCGAGGGCAGCACGTCGGCGATGACCCGCTGGTAGTCGTCCTGCAACTGGTTCCCGTCGGCCGACCGCGCGGGGGCCGACGAGGCCGGCCTGGCCGAGCCGGAGCCCGACGGCGATCCCGCGGCCTGCGAGGCGGACGAGGAGGAGCCGCTGCTGCACCCCGCCAGCGCCAGCGCGGTCAGTACGGCCACCACGCCGGGCACGAGCAGACGGCCGTGGACCGTCCTGGGTCCGGTCGGCCGGGGCCCGGCCGGCAGGGGGCGGGCGTGTTCCTTCTTTCGGCTCACCTTGGCTGCCTCCGATTCGTCACCACGCTGGGAGCACGGAAATCTTTGTCAGCATTTCACCGATTTGTCCGATTTGACGTCTCGACTCGCCCGGCACTCACCCCGGGAACCCGAACACCCTAGAATCGGCCCATGACTTGGTTGATCACCGGCGGTGCCGGATACATCGGCGGGCACGTCGTCCGCCAGCTGCTCGACGCCGGTGAGCGCGTCGCCGTCCTGGACGACCTCAGCACCGGCGACGCCTCCCGCCTGCCGGAGGGCGTCGCCCTGGTCGAGGGCTCCACCCTGGACCGGGCCGTCCTGGACGCCGCCATCCGCGAGCACGCGATCGAGGGCATCCTGCACTTCGCCGCCAAGAAGCAGGTCGGCGAGTCCGTCGAGCAGCCGTTCTTCTACTACCGGGAGAACATGATCGGCCTGCAGACCGTCCTGGAGGCCGCCGCCGAGGGCGGGGTCAAGCGCTTCCTCTTCTCCTCCTCGGCCGCCGTCTACGGCATGCCGGACGTCGACCTGGTCACCGAGTCGACCCCGTGCGCCCCGATGAGCCCGTACGGCGAGACCAAGCTGGCCGGCGAGTGGCTGGTCGCCGCGGCCGGGAAGGCCCACGGCATCTCCACCGTGGCTCTGCGCTACTTCAACGTGGCCGGCGCGGCCTCCCCCGAGCTGTCCGACACCGGGGTCTTCAACCTGATCCCGATGGTGTTCGAGCGGCTCACCGCCGGCGAGGCCCCGCGGGTCTTCGGCGACGACTACCCCACCCAGGACGGCAGCTGCGTCCGCGACTTCATCCACGTCTCCGACATCGCCTCGGCCCACGTCGCCGCCGCCAAGCGGCTGGCCGCCGACCCGGCCGGCGAGACCTCGCTGGTGCTCAACATCGGCCGCGGCGAGGGTGTCAGCGTCAAGGAGATGCTGGAGGTGATCGGCAAGGTCACCGGTTACGACACCACCCCCGAGGTGACCCCGCGCCGCGCCGGCGACCCCGCGCGGGTGGTGGCCTCGGCCGACCTGATCCGCCGCGAGCTGGGCTGGGGCGCCCGCCACGACGTGGCGGAGATGGTGGCCTCCGCGTGGGACGGCTGGTGCAGCCGCCACCCCGGGGCCCGCAAGGCCTGATCGGACGCGTCGCGCGGCGGCGGGGCGCCCGCCCCGCCGCCGCGCCGCTTCAGCGCGCCGGGACGGCCGTGCCGTAGAAGGCGTCCAGCGCGTACACGCAGCGGTCCTTGGAGCCGACGAAGACCCGGCCGCCGACCGCGACCGGCGAGCCGGTCAGCTCGCCCTTGGTGCCGAGCTCCCAGCGCAGCTGACCGCTCGCCAGGTCCAGGGTGTGCAGCGAGTGGTCCCGGCTGCCCAGGTGCACCAGGCCGTCGGCCACCGCCGGGGAGCCGACGATCTCGCCGCGCGCCGTGTAGCGCCAGCGCTCCCGGCCGCTCGCCGCCTCGAAGGCGTACAGCACCCCGCCGCTGCCGACCAGCACCATGCCGTCCCCGACCACCACCGGCTCGGCGCCCTGGCGGTTGCCGGTGACCCCGCGCCAGCGGTCCCGGCCGGTGGCCGCGTCCAGCGCGTACACCGTCCCGAGGTAGTCGGCCACGTAGACCGCGTCGGCGTCCAGCGCGGGCGGGGTGAACAGCACCACCGGGGCCTCGAAGCGCCAGCGCTCGGCCCCGCTGGCCGCGTCCAGCGCGTACACCCGGGAGCCGGCCGTCACGTACAGCACGCCGCCGCGCTCGACCGGGTGCGAGGGCACGTCCTCGCCGACCGGGAAGGACCAGCGCAGGCCGGCGCCGTGCGGGTCGATGCAGCGCAGCCGCCCGGCCCCGTAGTAGTAGGCCGCGCCGGCCACCAGGACCGGCCCGGACTGCGGGTTCTCGTAGTCCTGCTGGGCGTCGTCGGCCCGCCACAGCTCGGCGCCGTTGGCGGCCAAGCGCAGCTGGACGCCGCCGCCGCGGACGCCGCAGCACAGCACCCCGTCGGCGGCGGAGAGCGAGTAGACCCAGCCGTCCAGCGAGGTGCGCCATTGCTCGGTGCCGTCCGCGACGTCCACGGTGTACAGGTGCGGGCCGTCGGCCGCGTGCACCCGGCCGGCGTCCACCGCGAGCGCCCAGGCGACGTCCCGGGTCTTGTAGCGCCGCTCGCCGGAGGCGATGTCCAGCGCGTGCACCTCGAAGCTGGAGACGAAGAGCGTGCCGTCGGCGACCACGGGGGTGCCCCAGACGTCGTTGGACATCCGGAACCGCCAGGGGCGCCAGCGGGCGGCCGGCACCGGCGGCGGGGTGACCCGGCGGACCCAGTCGGTCTCGGCCGGGGCGGTGCCCGGGCCGGGCTGCTCGTGCTCGGCCCGCGGCCCGGGGCCTATCCGCACCGAGGCGCCGGACAGCCGCACCTCGACGGCCCCGCCGCCGCCCGGCGCGCGGTGCTTGTTGGGGGAGGCGATCTTCGCGGTCGGGATCTCGCCGTCGGACACCGGGCCCCGCCGCGGCCCCGTGTGCACCGGCCCGGACGGTGGCGGCGCGTGCCCCCCGCCCGGGTGGGTGCGCGGGTCGTCCAGGCCGGGGCGCTGCACCGGGACCGGCTGGTGGGGCTGCGGCGGCTGGTGGGGCTGGAGCGGGCCGGCCTGCGGCGGCCCGGCCGGGGGCGGCGGCGCGCCGCCCGGCAGCTGGACGGCCCGGGGCGGCGCGCTCGGGCGGCGGCCGCGCTTGCGCTCGATCAGCTCCAGCGCGTTCACCGGGAGCCAGTCGCCGACCTCGCCGGCGGCGTCGTCCCGGGAGAACAGGTGCGGGGCCAGTTCGGCCTGGATCTGCGCCGGGGTGGGCCGGTGCTCGGGCGAGGGCCGCATGCAGGCGCGGACCAGGTCCATCAGCTCGCGCGGCATCCCGGACAGGTCCGGCTCCTCGCGCAGCAGCTGGAACACCGTCTCGACCGGGTTGGAGCCGCCGAAGGGCGGGTGCCCGGTCGCGCAGAACACCATCAGCGAGCCGAGCGAGAAGACGTCGCTGGCGCCCCGGACGTTACGGCTGTCCTTGGCCTGTTCGGGGGACATGTAGGCGGGGGTGCCGACCGCGACGTTGGTCATGGTGAGCCGGGTGCTGGAGACGCCGGAGGCGATGCCGAAGTCGATCACCTTCGGGCCGTCCTCGACCACCAGCACGTTGGAGGGCTTGAGGTCCCGGTGGATCAGCCCGGCCGCGTGGATGGACTGCAGCGCCTCGGCGATGCCCGCGATCAGCCAGCGGGTGGCGTCCACCGGCAGCGGACCGCACTCCTCGACCAGGTCCTCCAACGAGGGGGCCGGGATGTACGCGGTGGCCAGCCAGGGCACCCGGGCGTCCGCGTCGGCGTCCACCACGGCCGCGGTGTAGAAACCGCCGACCGTCTTGGCCGCCTCGATCTCGCGGGCGAAGCGGACGCGGAACAGCTCGTCCTCGGCCAGTTCCGCCCGGACGGTCTTGATGGCCACCCGCCGGCCGGAGGCGGAGCGCGCCAGGTAGACCAGCCCCATCCCACCCGCGCCGAGCCGCCCCAGCACCTCGAAGGGCCCGATCCGCCTCGGATCGTGCGCCGTCAGCTGGTCCACTCCGCTGCCACCTCCCCGTTTTCCGCACCCGCCGCGTGGTGCCGGACCCGATTCTCCAATGCCGCCCCGCCCATCTCCAACCTCCCCCTCCCGGAGCCGATGGCCGCCCCGGGAGCGCCGCCGTCCGGCCGGTGATGACGGAACGGCCGGATTCTGACGCCCGTTCCGGCCGCGGTTTGCGTCCGGACGCCCGGACTCTCCACTTCGGCGTCGATCTTTCGGCGCCGCCCGTCGTCACGCTCTGTCACTCGACCACCCCTCAGCGGACTCGCCGTCACGCTGTGGGGTCAAAAGCACACGGGGGGGCTTCAACAGCGCTCGCGGAGCGCGGTGAATATCCGTCCGAAGTGGTTCATGCCCCTATAGCAACCCCCCGTGCGGAGTAATAGTCGCATCACCGAATCGCGCCAAGATCGTGCCACGGTAAGCTGACGGCATGACAGGACAAGTTCGCACCGTCGACGGTCGCGTCGCCGGGCGACGCGGACAGGAAACGCGGCAGAAGCTGCTCGACTGCCTCCGCGAGATGCTCAGCACGTCGCCGTACCGGGACGTCAAGGTCATCGACGTCGCCCGTATGGCGGGTACCTCCCCCGCGACCTTCTACCAGTACTTCCCGGATGTCGAGGGCGCTGTCCTCGAAATCGCCGAGGAAATGGCCAAGGACGCCGACACCCTCAAAGAGCTGGTGGCCGGAAAGTCCTGGGCAGGGAAGTCCGGTCCGACCACTTCGGAAGAACTGGTCGACGGATTCCTCGCCTTCTGGCGCAAGAACGACGCCATTCTCCGAGTGGTCACGCTCGGTGCCGCCGAAGGGGACAAGCGGTTCTTCAAGATCCGCATGACGGTCCTCAACGCGGTCGCCAAGCCGCTCGCGGAGGCCGTCAAGGAACTCCAGGCGAAGGGCCAGGCCGACAAGTCGCTCGACCCGAACGCCGTCGCCGGGGCCCTGGTCTCGCTGCTCGCCTCGGCGGCCGAGCACCAGAAGGCCTTCACCTCCTGGGGCGTCAAGGTCAAGGACCTCAAGCCCAACCTCGCTCCCCTGGTGTACCTGGGCGTCACCGGCAAGAAGCCGCCCAAGTAGACCGTCCGCTCAACCGACCATCCGCTCCGCGCGCAGCCCCGGCCTCCTGTCCGGGGTACGACGGACGGCGGCCGTGTCCTCGGGGGAGGTCCGCCGACGTACCGCACGCGCGCCAGACATGCCGGTGGGCGGGCACCCCTCACACAGGGTGCCCGCCCATCGGCATGTTCGCGTTCCGGCCCTCAGGGGCCCGCCGAAGCCCGGCTCCGCGCCGTCAGGGGCAGCGGACCACCTGGCCGGCGTAGGCGAGCCCGCCGCCGAAGCCGAAGAGCAGGACCGGGTCACCCGGGGACAGCTCGCCGCGTTCGACCAGCTTGGAGAAGGCCAGCGGGATCGAGGCGGCCGAGGTGTTGCCGGAGTCGACCACGTCCCGGGCCACCACCGCGTCGGTGAGGCCCAGCTTGGCGGCGATCGAGTCGATGATCCGCAGGTTGGCCTGGTGCGGCACGAAGCCCTTCAGCTCCGACGGGTCGATCCCGGCCTGCTCGCAGGCCCGGCGGGCCAGCGGGGCGAGCTGGGTGGTGGCCCAGCGGAACACCGACTGGCCCTGCTGGCTGATCACCGGGTCCCAGCCGGTGATCACCACGGCGTCGCCCTTCTCCGGCTCGGAGCCCCAGACCACCGGGCCGATGCCGGGCTCGGCACCGTCCTCCTGGGCCTCGACCACCGCGGCGCCGGCGCCGTCGCCGAAGATCACGCAGGTGGTGCGGTCGGTCCAGTCCAGCGTGTCGGACATCCGCTCGGCGCCGATCACCAGCGCGCGGCGGGCCGCGCCGGCCCGGATCGCGTGGTCGGCGGTGGCCAGGGCGTACGAGAAGCCCGAGCAGACCGTGTTGATGTCGTACGCGGCGGGCGCCCGGACGCCGAGCCGGGCGGCCACGGCGGCGGCGGTGTTGGGGCTGCGCTCGACCGCGGTGCAGGTGGCGACCACGACCAGGTCGATCTCGTCGGCCGTCCGGCCGCTCTTGGCGAGCGCCTTCTGCGCGGCCTCGGTGGCGAGGTCGACCAGGGTCTCGCCCTCGGCGATGTGCCGGGTTCTGACGCCCACCCGGCTACGGATCCACTCGTCGTTGGTGTCGACGAGCGCCTCCAGGTCGTCGTTGGAGAGGACCTTGGGGGGCTGGTAGTGGCCGAGTGCCACAATGCGCGAACCGCTCATACTGCCATGGAACCGGGTTACCCACTGGTCAGCGGGGCGCGCCCGGCTACAGGATCCGCCCCCGTGATCTGTAGGAGCCCGACAAGGGGCGTTGCGGCGACTGGCCTCCGGGCGCGCCGGGATCGACGCCGAGGCGGACGAGGGGCCGGGCACCGCCGCCGGTGACGGGCCCGGCACCGCCCGGAACGCCGTACGGGCGCCGCCGGAACGCCCGTGTCGGGCCGGGGGCGGGCCGGGGGCGGGCCAGGGTGGGGCCAGGGTGGGGCCGGGGCCGGAACGCCGGGGTCAGGCGGACAGCGAGGTGGCGTCTCCCATCACGATCACCGGGTGGGCCGCCGGATCCAGGGTGCGGATCAGCTCGGCCATCTTGTCCTCGGGGATCGAGACGCAGCCGTGGGTGGGGCCGTCGTGGTCGACGTGGATCCAGATCCCGCCGCCCTTCTTCGCGCCCATCGGGCGGCGCGGGTCCAGCGGGGAGTTTCCGGGCACCCGGTTGTAGTCGATCGCGACCACGTAGTCGAAGGAGCCGGCCAGCTGGTCGCCGAAGAAGCCCGTCCCGGAGACCACGAAGCTCGGGTCCTTGTCGTACGGGAGCTTGCTGCCCGGGTCGGCCTTGCGGCCGCCCGCGTCGGTGAGCGAGAAGACGCCGATCGGGCTGCGCAGGTCGCCCTCGTTGTGGTCGGCGGTCCAGCCGTTGTTGCCGTTGTGGCCCTGCCAGGTCTCACCGGCCAGCCAGCGGCCCTCGGGGGTGCGGGTCCAGAGGGTGACGGTGTTCTTGTTGCCGTTCTTGTCCTGGCCGGAGGCGAGCACCACCTGGGTGGTCTCGGCGGGTATCTTCGCGACGAAGTCGGCGCCGAGGCCGGGTATCGCGGCGACCGAGCCGTCCGAGCGGGCCTGGCTGCGGTCTGCGGCCGGGGTCCGGGCCTGCCGGTCGGCGGCGGCCCGGGCGGCGGGAGCCGGCTGGTCGGGCGTGCTGACGCCCTCCGGGCCGGGGCCGTCGGCGGCCGCGGCGACGGGCTTGGCGTCGTCCTGGCCGACGGTGTACCAGCCGGTGGCGGCCGCGACCAGCAGCGCGGTGCCGGCCATCACCGCCTTGCCGTGGCGCTTCTTCTTCGCCTTCCGGCGGTGCCCCCGGGCGGCCGTCCTGGCGCCCACGGGGACCGCGGCGGGCGGGGGCGTGGGCTGCCGGACGGGCTCCGGCTCGAACGCGTACACCGGTTCGGCGTCGTACACCGACTCAGGGGCGTACCCCGGCTCGGGGGCGTACCCCGGCTCGGGGGCGACGAGCGGGTCGGGCCCGGCGGCGTACGGCTGGGACGGCCGGAACGGCTGCTCGTACGCCTCGAAGTACCCGTCAGGGGCCTGCGGGAGCTGCCCGTACTCGCCGTAGTGGTCCTGCCGGACGGGCTGCCGGTACGGCTCACCCGCCCCGTACGGCTGCTGCGGCACCCCGTACACCGGCTCCGCTATCGGCTCGTACGACGGGTACGTGGTGGCGCGATGAGAACCGGACATACCGCCGATCCTGCCAAAAGGTGTACCGGTTGGTAAACCCGGGGCAGGTGCGGGGGCGGTGAAGAAACGACGCCGCCCGGGCCGGGGCCCGGGCGGCGGGGAGGTCGACGGTCAGAGGCGCATCGCCTGCGGGGCCTCGCGGCGCCCCAGGTCCGGGCCCTCGTACTCGCGGATGATCTCGTAGCGGGTGTTGCGCTCGACCGGGCGGAAGCCGGCGTCGCGGATCAGGTCGAGCAGGTCGTCGCGGCCCAGCTTGTTCGGGGTGCCGAAGTTGTCCGCGTCGTGGGTGATCTTGTACTCGACCACCGAGCCGTCCATGTCGTCCGCGCCGTGGCTGAGCGCCAGCTGGGCGGTGGTGACGCCGTGCATCACCCAGAAGACCTTGACGTGCGGGACGTTGTCGAAGAGCAGCCGGGAGACCGCGAAGGTCTTCAGCGCCTCGGCGCCGGTGGCCATCTCGGTGCGGGCCATCAGCTTGTTGCGCACGACGCCGTCCTTGGAGTCGTGGAAGTCGTGCTGGTAGCGCAGCGGGATGAAGACCTGGAAGCCGCCGGTCTCGTCCTGCAGCTCGCGCAGCCGCAGCACGTGGTCCACCCGGTGGCGGGGCTCCTCGATGTGGCCGTACAGCATGGTGGCCGGCGTCTTGAGGCCCTTGCTGTGGGCGAGGCGGTGGATCCGCGACCAGTCCTCCCAGTGGGTGTCGTGGTCGACGATGTGCTGGCGGACCTCCCAGTCGAAGATCTCCGCGCCGCCGCCGGTCAGCGACTCCAGGCCGGCGTCGATCAGCTCGTCCAGGATCTCGTCGGCGGGCAGGCCGCTGATCTTCTCGAACCAGTGGATCTCGGTGGCGGTGAAGGCCTTCAGCGAGACGTTCGGCAGGGCCGCCTTCAGCTCCCGCAGCGAGCGCGGGTAGTAGCGCCAGGGCAGGGTCGGGTGCAGGCCGTTGACGATGTGCAGCTCGGTGAGGGACTCGACCTCCATCGCCTTGGCGAGCCGGACGGCCTCCTCGATGCGCATTGTGTAGGCGTCCTTCTCGCCCGGCTTGCGCTGGAACGAGCAGTACGCGCAGGACGCGCTGCACACGTTGGTCATGTTGAGGTGGCGGTTGACGTTGAAGTGGACGACGTCGCCGTTCTTCCGCGTCCGCACGTGGTGGGCCAGACCGCCCAGCCAGGCCAGGTCGTCGCTCTCGTAGAGCGCGATCCCGTCCTCGCGGGTCAGCCGCTCACCCGCGTAGACCTTCGCCTCCAGCTCGCGCTTCAGCCCTGCGTCCATGCGGTGCCCCGCCTCCTCCGACTTCGATTCCTTGCCGGACCGAGACTACGTCACTCGTCCGCTCGCCTCCGGGCCGCTCCGACCCGGTGCCGACGCTCCTCGCTCCGGCGCTCCTGCGTCGCTAGTCGCTCGTCGCTTTCGGCACCGGCGCGCCCTTCGGCTCGGGACGGTCCGACAGCAGCTCAGCGAGCAGTGCGGGGTCGATGTTGCCACCACTGACCACGGCCGCGACCGTCCGGCCCCCGGTCTCGGCGGCGCGGTGGAAGTAGGCCGCCGGGGCGACCGCGCCGGAGGGCTCGGCGACCAGCCGGCCGCGACGGGCCAGCAGGGCGACGGTGGCGCGGATCTCGTCCTCGGTGACGGTGACGATGTCGTCCACGTACGCGGTCAGGTGCTCGAAGGGCAGCTCGCCGACCGACGGGGTGCGCAGGCCGTCCGCGATGGTCCGGTAGGTGTCGGCGACCGGCCAGGCCAGCCGGCGGCCGGCCCGGAAGCTGGCCTGCGCGTCGGCGGCCAGCTCCGGTTCCACGCCGATCACCCGGATGCCCGGGCGGGTGAGCTTGAGCGCGGCCGCCGTCCCGGAGATCAGGCCGCCGCCGCTGACCGGCACCAGGACGGTGTCCAGCCCGGCCGGGGCGTCCTCGGCGATCTCCAGGCCGACCGTGCCCTGGCCCGCGATGATGAACGGGTCGTCGTACGGCGGTACCCAGACGTAGCCGTGCCGCTCGGCCAGCTCGGCGGGCAGGGTGTCCCGCTCCTCCGGCGACACCAGGACCACCTCGGCGCCGAACCCCCGGGTGGACTCCACCTTCACCGCCGGAGAGGTGTCCGGCATCACGATGACGGCCTTGATGCCGAGCAGCGCCGCCGCGTACGCCACGGCCTGCGCGTGGTTGCCGCTCGACTGGGCGACCACGCCGCGGGCCCGCTCGGCCTCGGTGAGCGCGGCCAGCCGGTTGTACGCGCCGCGGGTCTTGAAGGCCCCGGTCGGCTGGAGGTTCTCGGGCTTCAGCCAGAGCCGGCGCTCCCCCTCGTCCGCCCACGGGGCGGGAACCAGCGGGGTGCGCACGGCCACCCCCGCGATCCGCTGCCGAGCGGCGCGCAGCTCCTCCAGACCGACCAGTGCCATCCGTCACTCTCCTTCGGGAGGGAGTTCGCTCACCCGGTTCTCCCACTTCGTGGAGAGTACGACGGTGGTGCGGGTGCGGGCCACGCCTTTCGTGCCCGAGATCCGCTTGACCACCGACTCCAGGCCCGCCACGTCGGCCACCCGGACCTTGAGCATGTAGGAGTCGTCACCCGCGATGAACCAGCAGTCCTCGACCTCGTTGAGGTCCTTGAGCCGGTGCGCGACGTCCTCGTGATCGGCGGCGTCGGTCAGCTGAAGGCCGATCAGGGCCGTGACGCCGAAGCCGAGCGAGGCCGGATTGACCGTCGCGCGGTAGCCGGTGATGACGCCGGCCTGCTCCAGTCGGTTGATCCGGTCCGTGACGCTCGGCCCGGAGAGTCCGACCAGCCGGCCCAGCTCGGCGTAGGACGCGCGGCCGTTCTCCCGGAGCGCCTGGATGAGCTGTCTGTCCACCGTGTCCATATACCGTCCGCGTCCTTCCGAACCTCACCAGACCCACAGATCATTATCCGGATTCCAAGGCGCCATGCGCGGAACAACCCGGATATCGCAGAGAAGATACTCTCCCGCCCACGGCCTCCTCACTCCCCCTCAGCCGACACGCTGCCGTTCTCGTCGGCCCGGCGGGCCGCCGCCCCCAACTCCCCTTCCCAGCGCAGGTACAGGGAATGCGGGACGCCGACCGCGTCCAGCACC
The DNA here is from genome assembly GCF_044760075.1 of Kitasatospora sp. NPDC098663. Lineage (NCBI taxonomy): Bacteria > Bacillati > Actinomycetota > Actinomycetes > Kitasatosporales > Streptomycetaceae > Kitasatospora > Kitasatospora sp. NPDC098663. Next base: position 53,848 of record NZ_JBIWAP010000007.1, read on the forward strand.
CGGCCGGCCACGAAGTCGACGAGTTCCCGCACGGTCGATCCGCCGGCGTAGAAACCGGGCGAGGCGGGGAGGACGACGGCGCCCTGCGCGTCGAGCTCCACCAGGTGCTTCAACGTCACCCCGTTGAGTGGCGTCTCACGCACGCACACGACCAGCGGCCGGCGCTCCTTGAGGGTGACGCTGGCCACCCGCTGCAGCAGGTCCTTGCTCAGACCGAGCGCGATCCCGGCGACCGCGCCGGTGGTCGCGGGCACCACCAACATGCCCTTGGCCGGGTACGAGCCGCTGGACGGGCCGGCCGCGAAGTCCCCGGCGGGCCAGTAGCGGACGCCGTCCAGGCCCTCGTCGGAGCCCAGCCAGGCGGCCAGGTCGGCGCGCCAGTGGGCGTCCCGGAAGGAGATGCCGGTCTCGTCGAGGATGGTGAGCCGGGCGGCTCGGCTGACGATCAGGTCCACCGGCTCCCCGGCGGCGAGCAGCGCCCGGATCACCGAGGCGGCGTACGGCGTCCCCGACGCACCGGAGACTCCGACCACCCACGGCTGACGCTTGACTGTTCCCATGTCCCCATTTCTATCCGGACTCACCCGGCCGGGCCTCATCCGCGGGCTCCCCTGGAAGGATGGGGGACATGGCAGCGACCCTCGTCGACCTCACCCATCAGGTGACCACCGCGATGCCGGTCTACCCCGGCGATCCGGCCGTCCTGTTGGAGCCCGCGCTCACCACCGCCACCGCCGGGGTGAACGTGCTGGCCCTGCACCTCGGCTCGCAGTCCGGGACGCACGTGGACGCGCCGTACCACGTGGACGTCACCTGGCCGACCCTGGACGGGCTGCCGCTGGAGCGGTTCACCGGCCCCGCGGTGCTCGCCGACCTGCGCGGGCTGGAGCCCCGGGCCGCCGTCACCCCCGAGCTGCTCGCACCCGCCCTGGAGCGCGTCGGCGAGGGGTCCGTCCTGCTGCTCGCCACCGGCTGGGCCCGGCACTGGGGCACCGACGCCTACCTCGCGCACCCCAGCCTGACCGCGGCCGCAGCCGAGGCGATCGTCGCCGCCGGGGTGCGGACCGTCGGGGTGGACGCGCTGAGCGTCGACCCCACCCCCGACCCGGGCCCGGGAGACCCGGCGGTCGCCGCGCTGCTCGCGGACCTCACCGACGAGCACGACCGGCCCGGCGCCGACGAGCCGACCCTCGCCGCGCACCGGGTGCTGCTGGGGGCGCCCGGCGGCGGGGTGATCGCGGAGAACCTGACCGATCTGCGGGCGCTGCTGGACGCCCAGGCGGCCGGACTGCCGGTCGAGGTGTCGCTGTTCCCGCTGCGGCTGGCGGCGGCGGACGGTGCGCCGGTCAGGGCGGTGGCTCGGCTGGGCTGAGGCGTGTCGTCGGCGTGCAGGCGGGCGTTCGAAGACACGCCCCGGGACGTTCCGGCCAGTCGCGGCACGGGACTTGGTCTAGACCATCCCCCGGCGCCGCCGCTACGCTGTCCGCCCATGGCAGAGATCATCGGAGTGATCGAGCGACTCTGGCGCTACCCCGTGAAGTCCACCGGCGGCGAGCGGCTCGACTCCGTCGAGGTGGACGAGCGCGGCCTGGCCGGCGACCGCCTCTACGCCGTCCGCGACGCGGACGGCAAGCTCGGCTCGGGCAAGAACACCCGCCGCTTCCGCCGGATGGACGGCCTGCTCCGCCTCTCCGCCCGCCTCGGCCACCGGATCGACGGCCCCGAACTGTTCGACCCGCTCGGCCGCCCGGTCGCCGCCCCGGCTGCGTTCCTGCGCGCCTACCTCCAGCGCGAGGACGTCGAACTCGCCCGCGAGGACGCCGTCTCCCACTTCGACCAGCTGCCGGTCAGCGTGCTCACCACCGCCACCCTGGACTGGGTCCGCGAGGCCGCCCCCTTCACGGTGGTCGACGAGCGCCGGTTCCGTCCCAACATCCTGCTGCGGACGCCCCCGGGCACCCCGCCCTTCGTCGAGGACCGCTGGTTCGGCCGGGAGGGCCACGGCGGCACCGGCGTCCGCCTCGCCTTCGTGCGCTCCAGCGAGCGCTGCGCGATGACCGGCGCCCCGCAGCCGGGGCTGCCGCACGCCCCCGAGATCCTCAAGGCGATCGTGCACGCCCACGACGGCCGGCTCGACGCCCTCGCCGAGGTCGCCGCCCCGGGGCGACTGAGCGTGGGCGACGAGCTCGCGCTGCACTGAGCCCGGCGGGAGCTGGGGAGAAGAAACCGCAGGTCAGGGCGGTCTCGGAGATTTTCGAAAAAACTTTTGGATCAGCTGCAACCCCGGCGGCCGCCGCACGTCTATGTCAGTGAGAGGCGGGGAAGCCCGCCGAACCCGGACTGCGAGAGGCGCCGGGGGCGACGCCCTCGAACTTCGGGTCCGACATCAACCACCTGTACCGGCCGGCGGCTGAAATGCCGACGGTAGAACACCCTGGGGGGTATTTCCATGCCTGCTGTCCGCGCCCGTCGTTCCCGCTCCACCGTCCTCACCGCCGCCACCCTCGGCGTGCTGCTCGCCACCGGCGCGGTGCTGTCCTCCCCGGCCGCGTACGCCGCCCAGGCCCCGGCCGCCGCCACCGCCCCGGCAGAGGGCACCGCGAAGGCCGCCGAGGCCACGGCCGACAAGCCGTCGCTGAAGGTCAACGCGCCGGCGACGGTCGGCCGCGGCGGACAACCGGTCGAGTTCACCGAGACCATCACGAACCCCGGCACCACCGAGGCCTCGTTCACGCTGAGGATCGGCACGAGCGGCGCGGGCCCCATCTCGACCAACGCCATCAAGGTCGACTACCGCGACGCGGACGGCACCTGGAAGCCCGTCGCCGACAAGGTCCCCGGCCTGACCGTCGCCGCCGGTGCCACCAGGACCGTCCAGCTGCGCCTCACCACCGAGATCGCCGCCTACTGGCCCAACCAGGACTCGACCGTCACGCTCAGCTCCGCCGTCCTGGACGCCGCCGGAGCCACCGTCCTCGCCGAGAGCACCGACCAGGTCGCGGCCAAGGCCATCAGCCTGCAGATCAAGAACGCTCCGACCACCGCCGTCGTCGGCGGCGCCCCGGTCGAGTTCGACGTCACCATCAACAACTCCAGCGCCTCCCGCTACACCAACGTCGACAAGGTCGTGGAAGCGGACCAGCACAGCACGCTCCAGGTGCAGAGGGCCGACGGCAGCTGGGAGAACCTCACCGGCACCCCCGGCACCGACTCGCTCGCCGACCGGGTCACCTACCACCTCTCGGGCGACCAGAACATGGCGCCCAACGAGACCTTCACCAAGCACATCCGCCTCGCCTACACCGCCGACGCCCCGATCGGCAGGAACTACATCCACCCGTGGGCGGTGCTCGACCTGGGCAGCCGGTACGCGCCCGCGATCGTCGGCCCCCAGTACGTCGAGATCAACCTCACCGCGGCCCCGGCCACCGCCAAGCCGGCCCTGACCATCCAGGAGCCGTCCCCGATCGGGTACGGCGGCGAGCCCGTCGAGTTCTCCGAGACCGTCACCAACCCGGGCACCGCCGAGGCGCCGTTCACCCTGAAGCTCAACGTGAGCAACGGGCACGCCCGGGTGCGCGACGCGTTCGCCATCGACTACCGCGACGCCGACGGCATCTGGAAGCCGGTCGAGCTAACCTTCAAGCAGAGCTACAGGACCTTCGACTTCAGTGGCAAGGTGACCGGCCTGACCGTCCCCGCCGGCGCCACCAAGACCGTCCAGCTGCGGCTCGCCGCCGTGGGCAACAACGACACGAGCGGCTACAACGAGCCGGCCAAGCTCTACTCCGCCGTCGTCGACCCGGCGGCCGAGGACACCGTGCTCGCCGAGGCCGCCAAGGACGTCGCGGTGAAGTCGCTGGCCGTCCAGCTCAAGAACGCGCCGACCACCGCCGTCGTCGGCGGCGCCCCGGTCGAGTTCGACGTCACCGTCGACAACCCCAGCACCTCCCGGTTCGGCAAGCTCGCCACCATCCTGTGGATCGACCCGCACAGCGTCCTGGAGCTGCAGAAGGCCGATGGCGCCTGGGAGACCGTGCCCGGCACCCCGGGGCCCCAGTCCGGCGGCTACGTCCGCTACCTCCTCAGCGGCGACGGCCTCGCGGCAGGCGCGACCATCACCAAGCACGTCCGCCTCGCCTACACCGCCGAGGCCAAGGTCGGCCAGACCTTCGTCATCCCGTCCGCCCTCATCAACGAGGGCACCGCCCACGTCTCCAGCGCGGGCCCGCAGGGCAGCGCGATCCAGCTCACCGCCGCGACCGCCGACACCTCCGGCGTCGACACCGGCCCCGTCATCCGGACCACCTACACCACCGGCACCGCCGACGAGACCGACACCGCCGGCACCACCGGCACCACCGGCACCGCCGCCCAGCTGGCGGGCGGCCAGCTCGCCCACACCGGGTCGGACGGCGTCATCAAGACCGCGGCGGGCGCCGCCGCCCTGCTCGTCAGCGGCATCGGCGCGCTCTTCGTCGCGCGCCGCCGCCGCAGCGCCTGACCACCCCCGTCCGAGCCCCGGCTCCCCGGCTCCGCCCGGCGAGCCGGGGCTCGGCGCTTTCCGGGAGACACGTCCCAGGCCCTGTCCGGGGAACGGATCAGGCAGTCTCCCGGCGCCGCTACGGCAGGGCGACCGCCCGCAGGTAGGCCTCGGCGAAGAGGTCGATGGACTCCTCCAGCGAGGGCAGTCCGGCGCCGAGCACCGGTTCGTGGACCGGCCGCAGCAGGATGTGGTTGATCAGCGGGCCGAACAGCAGCTGGCCCAGCACCGGGAGCGGCAGCGGCCGCAGCCGTCCGGCCTCGACGTGCGGCAGCAGCAGCCGGCCGAGGCCGTCGAACAGTCGCGGCAGGTGGGCCGCCATCATCCGGGAGGCGGGGCCGTCCGGCCGGGCGAACAGGTCGGCGAAGACCGCCGGCATGACCCGGGGCCGGCGGTCGAAGGCCGCGGCGAAGGCGCGGTGAAGTGCCCGGACGGTGCCCTCCAGGCACTCCGGCGGGTTCGCGGCGAGCGCTTCCAGGTCCGGCAGCGGGCCGTACTGGAGGAAGACGGCGGTGAGCAGGCCGTCCCGGCCCTCGAAGACGGTGTGCAGGCTGGGCAGCGAGCACTCGGCGCGGTCCGCCACGGCGTCCAGGGTGACCCCGCCCAGGCCGCGTTCGGCCACCAGCCCGGCCGCCGCCGCGATCGCGCGCTCCCGTACCGGCGGCCGTCCGCCCGGGTCGACGCCCGCCTGCCGGACCGCCTCGTCCAGCGGTGCCCGGCAGCCGCCGAGCCTGCGCAGCAGGGTACTGCGGGAGATTCCGGCCGTCGCGGCGATCGCCGTCAGCGGGACGTCCGCGACGTCCTGGCCCCGGTCCTTCGCCGCCGCGAGGGCGGCCGCCACCAGATCCTTCATGTGAAGCAGCATACTACTTGACACCTGAGACGGTTCCAGAGACTCTATCAATGTAAGTTCCACACGGAAGGTGATCAACCGAGCACAGCAAGGGAGAGAGCCATGAGCGTCGTGATCTCCGGGGGCGGACCGGCCGGAATGATGTTGGGCCTGCTGCTGGCCCGGGCGGGTGTCGAGGTGACCGTGCTGGAGAAGCACGGGGACTTCCTGCGGGACTTCCGCGGCGACACCGTCCACGCCTCCACCGTGCGACTGATGGACGAACTCGGCCTCGGCCGGAAGTTCGCCGCGCTGCCGCAGAGCCGGCTCGGCAACCTGGTGGTGCCGGTGCCCGGCGTCGGCCAAGTCCCGCTGAGCGCCTACGACCGGCTGCCCGCGCCGTACAACTACATCGCGATGATGCCGCAGTGGGACCTGCTCAACTTCCTGGTCGAGGAAGCCCGGCAGGAGCCCACCTTCACCCTGCGGATGAACACCGAGGCCACCGGACTGATCCAGGAGGGCGGCCGGGTGGCCGGCGTGCGCTACCGCACCCGGGACGGTGAGCAGGGCGAGCTCCGCGCCGACCTCACCGTCGGCACCGACGGCCGGCACTCCACCCTGCGCAAGGCGGCCGGGCTGGTGGCCGAGGAGTACCCGGTGCCCTTCGACGTCTGGTGGTTCCGCCTGCCCCGGCACGCGGAGGAGCAGGCCGTGCCGCCCAGCCTCGTCGCCGGCTTCGGCGACGGCGAGGTGGCCCTCAGCATCGCCCGCGACGGCTACTTCCAGATCGCCTACTTCAAGCCCAAGGGCTCCGACCCGCAGCTGCGCGCCGAGGGCGTGGAGCGCTTCCGCGAGCGGATCGCCCGGCTGCTGCCCCAATACGCCGACCGCGTCGACCAGTTGGCGGGCATGGACGACGTCCACATGCTCGACGCCCGGCTCAACCGGCTGGACCGCTGGTACACCGACGGGCTGCTGCTGATCGGCGACGCCGCCCACGCGATGTCCCCGGCCGGCGGGGTCGGCATCAACCTCGCCATCCAGGACGCCGTCGCGGCCGCCACCCTGCTCGCCGAGCCGCTGCTGCGCGGCCGCCCGACCACCGCCGCGCTCGCCCGGGTGCAACGGCGGCGCCAGATGCCGACGGTGGTCATCCAGCGGCTGCAGCGGATCCTGCACGGCGTGATGTTCGTCCCGGCGCTCACCGGCCGGCGGTCCGGCCCGCCGATGGGATTCGCCGCGCTCGTCCGCCACGTCCCGGTGGTCCGGCTGGGCATCTCCCGCCTGATCGCCTTCGGCCCCCGCCCCGAACACGCCCCGGCCTTCGCCCGACGCCCCATGGCGTAGCCGCCCGCCGCACGGTCAGGGTCGGGCTGGACCGCACGGTCGACCAGTCGCTCCGGCTCTCCGCACCCGAGGCCTTCGGCGGGTACGTGCGGGACTGGACGACGGCCGACCTGGAACACCGCATCAGCTCGGCGGCAGCTCCACTACCCGATGTACGAGACGCCGGTGGCGCCGGCCACCGCGCTGGAGTCCTTCCCGCGCGACTGACACCCGCCTTCACCCGAGCGGGCGAGCTTCCCGTCGAGGGGTGGGGGCCTGTAGCAGGCTCCTCCACATGACTGACGATCCGTCAGCACAGTCACCTCGACCTCGCGGAGATCCCCATGACCGACGTCCCGAAAGACCTCAAGTACACCAAGAACCACGAGTGGGTACGGACCACCGGAAAGGACAAGGCCCAGGTGGGCATCACCGATTTCGCGCAGAAGCAGCTCGGTGACATCGTCTTCATCGACATCCCCACCGTGGGAAGGAAGCTCGAAGCCGAGGAGGCCTTCGGCACGGTGGAGTCGGTCAAGGCCGTGAGCGACATCTTCATGCCGCTCACCGGAACGGTCACCGCGATGAACGAGGGCCTGAACGACGAAGCCGAGCTGGCCAACACCGACCCGTACGGTGACGGCTGGATCGTCGAGCTCACCGTGGCCAAACCCGACGAGCTGAAGCAACTGCTCACGGCCGCCCAGTACGAGGCCTACATCTCCGACCGTTCGGAGTAGCCGCCCCGGCCCTTGTGCACGGGAAGTCGGAGCCGCCGACTTCCCGTACACAAGGGCCGCCCGGTCAGGTGGCGGGGGCCGGGCCCCGGGCCCCCGATCGACTGTCGCCAACCGGATTGACGATCAATCGGCGCGCGAAGCACTTGGGAGCGCAAGCGAGTTGGCGCGCGCCCGGTAGACGCTGGCGCATGGACCCGAGACCCGTGCGCATTGGGCGTCTCATACTTCTCGCCTACGTTCGAGGCATGACAGAGAAGCGAGTTGATGAAGCATCACTTGTGCTGGTGGTCGGCGCCTCCGGAACGGTCGGGCGACACGTCGGGCTGCAGCTCGCCGCCGCCGGGGTGCGGGTGAGGACGCTGACACAGCAGGCCCTGCTCGACCCGTCGACACTGGAGGCGGCGGTCCAGGGGGCGGGCGCGGTGCTGCTGGGGTGGCCGTTCGCGGAGGCGGACGGGGCGACGGACGTGGTGGGGGTGCTGGCCCGGGACGTCGGGCGGGTGGTGTTCCTGTCGTCGGCGGCCGTCCGGGCCGAGGACGAGGTGGAAGCGCTGCTCGCCGGGAGCGGGGTACCGCACACGGTGCTGCGGGCGCACGGGTTCGCCGCCGCGCTCCAGTGGGTGGAGGAGATCCGCTCCGGGGGCGCCGTACACGGCTACGGCGGCGCGGCCGGACTGAACCCGGTGGACGAACGGGACATCGCGGCGGTCGCCGTCCGCGCCCTCACCGAGGACGGCCACGACGGCGCGCACTACCTGCTCACCGGCCCGGAGTGCCCCACCCAGGCGGAACAGGTGGGCATCATCGGCGAGGCCGCCGGCCGCCCGGTGACGTGGCAGGAGATCCCCCGCGAGGCGGCCAGGCACCGGATGCTCGCCAACCGCCAGCCCCAGGGCGCCGTCGACGGCGCCCTGGACTTCATCCACGCCCGCATCACCACCCCGAACCCGGCCACCACGACGGTCCGGGACCTCACCGGCCACCCGCCCCGCAACTTCCGCACCTGGGCCACGGATCACGCCGCCCTGTTCCGCTGACCCGGCTAGGCTCGGACGAGACGAGAGGAGCGCCCTGTGAGCCAGCCGGTGTCGAATGGAGCCGAACTCATCCCTCGACCTGAGAAGACCCCTGCGGCGATCAAGGCCGCGCTCGCCGTGCTGGCTGCCGACCGACTTCCGGAGATGGTGGAAGGGCAGACCAGAGCCATGGCGGCCGCCATCGAGGCAGGCAGCGTCAACCCGATCCGCGCGTTCGTCGCCCACTGGGCCGCCGTGGTGGAGATCGAACGGGTTCCGGCCACGGCACTGGCCTACCACCGGGCGAACTACCTGGCCAACCACGCGGCAACCGCTGAGGAGTGCCGCCGACACGCCACGGAGGTCGCCGTGCTGTACCGGTCCGCCTTCTCGGCGGTGAACGGGTGAGCTGGAGCTGGGAGTACCTGCCCAGCGAGGAGCATGTCACCGGCGGGGCACCGGCTGGTTTCCTCGCGGCAGTCGAGCAGAAGGCCGCCGAACTGGTTCGGGCAGCCGAGGCGCTCTACCTGGATGGCACCACGTACGAGGGCAGCGGCGAGCCCATGCAGTGCCTCGACGTCGCTGGAGGACTGATCAGTTACTACATCGTTCCCCGGCTCGAACTCGTCGTCGTCTGCCAGCTGACCCCGCCGCTCACCTGATCCAGGTCTCCCAAGGCGACGGGGTCCACGCAAGTGGCTCCGCGGGACTCAGACCCCGATCCCTCGGATGACGAGGTCCAGCAGGGCGAAGACGAACAGCGAGATGCCCACGAACCCGTTGGTCTGGAAGAACGCCCGGTTGAGCTTCGACAGGTCGTTCGGCTTGACGATGGTGTGCTCGTAGACGAACGCCCCCGCGACGACGGCCAGGCCGACCCAGAACGCCGCGCCGGCGTGCGTCAGGAGCGCGAACCATCCCAGCAGGAGCGTGGTCACGACGTGGCACACCCGCGCGCCCCAGATGGCCGCCGGGATGCCGAAGCGGGCCGGCACCGACCGCACCTTGCCGTGCCGGTCGGACTCGACGTCCTGGCAGGCGTAGATGAGGTCGAAGCCGCCGATCCACACGCCGACCGCGACGCCCAGCACGAGGGCGTCCCACGACCAGGTGCCGGTCACCGCGAGCCAGGCGCCGACCGGGCCCATGGCCTGGGCGAGGCCCAGGATGGCCTGCGGGAAGTCGGTGAAGCGCTTACCGTACGGGTAGACCACCATCGGCACGACGGCGACCGGCGCGAGCGCCAGGCAGAGCGGGTTGAGCATCGCCGCCGCGCCGAGGAAGACGATCAGCGCCACGGCCGATCCGGCGTACGCCGTCTTCAGCGACACCGCACCCGTGACGAGTTCGCGCGAGGCCGTGCGCGGGTTCCGGGCGTCGATCTCGCGGTCGATGATCCGGTTGGCGGCCATGGCGAAGGTGCGCAGGCCGACCATGCAGACGGTGACGATGAACAGCTCGCCCCAGTGCACCCGCTTGTCGGCGAGGAACATGGCCGTCAGCGCGGCGGTGTAGGCGAAGGGCAGGGCGAAGACCGAGTGCTCGATCATCACCAGGCGCAGGAAGGCCTTCGTGCGCCCGGGCGTCTCGACAGCGGCCGTGCTCACAGTCCGTACTCCTTCCAGCGGCGGGACACCAGGGCGGCCGTGGCCGGGTCCGACTCGACCATCTCGGGCCACCCGCCGTCCCGGGTGTACCCCTCCTCGGGGAGCTTGCGGGTCGCGTCGATGCCCGCCTTGCCGCCCCAGAACTGCTGGTAGGAGGCGTGGTCGAGGTGGTCGACCGGGCCCTCGACGACGGTGAGGTCGCGGCTGTAGTCGACGTTGCCGAAGGCCCGCCAGGCGACCTCCTGGTAGTCGTGCACGTCGCAGTCGGAGTCCACCACGATGATCAGCTTGGTCAGCGACATCATGTGGGCGCCCCAGATGGCGTGCATCGTCTTCTGGGCGTGCTTGGGGTACTTCTTGTCGATCGAGACGATCACGCAGTTGTGGAAGCCGCCGGCCTCGGGCAGGTCGTAGTCGACGATGTCCGGGATGATGATCTTCAGCAGCGGCAGGAAGAACCGCTCGGTGAACTTGCCCAGCGGGCCGTCCTCGGTCGGCGGGCGGCCGACCACGATGGACTGGAGGATCGGGCGGCGGCGCATCGTCACGCAGTCGATCTTCAGCGCCGGGAACGGCTCCTGCGGGGTGTAGAAGCCGGTGTGGTCGCCGAACGGGCCCTCGGGGAGCATCTCGCCGGGCTCCAGCCAGCCCTCCAGCACCACCTCGGCGTCGGCCGGGACCTGGAGCGGGACGGTCTTGCAGTCGACCATCTTCACCCGCTCCCCGGCGACGAAGCCGGCGAACAGGTACTCGTCGATGTCGCCGGGCAGCGGCGCGGTGGCCGCGTAGGTCACGGCGGGCGGGCAGCCGAAGGCGATCGCGACCGGCAGCCGCTCGCCGCGCTTCGCGGCCACCGCGTAGTGGTTGCGGCTGTCCTTGTGGATCTGCCAGTGCATGCCGATGGTGCGGCGGTCGTGCCGCTGGAGCCGGTAGAGCCCGAGGTTGCGGATGCCGCTGTCCGGGTCCTTGGTGTGGGTGAGGCCCAGGTTGAAGAAGGAGCCGCCGTCCATCGGCCAGGTGAACAGGGCGGGCAGCTCGTCCAGGTTGACGTCGTCGCCGGTGAGCACGACCTCCTGGACCGGCGCGTCACCGGACTTCACGTGCCGGGGCGGCACGTGCGCCATCGAGGCGAGCTTGCCGAAGGCGTCCCGGAAGCCGGTGAAGCCCTGCGGCAGCTCGGGCTTGAGCAGGCCGGCGATCTTCTCCGCGATGTCGTCCGGGCCCTTGAGGCCGAGTGCCTTGGCGAGGCGCCGCTCGGTGCCGAAGACGTTCATCGCGAGCGGCATCGTCGAGCCCTTGACGTTCTCGAAGAGCAGCGCGGGGCCCTTGGCCTTCTGGACCCGGTCGACGATCTCCCCGATCTCCAGGTGCGGGTCCACCTCTGCCTTGATGCGCTTGAGGTCGCCCTCACGGTCGAGTGCCCGCAGGAACGAGCGGAGATCGTCGTATGCCATGCCTGTCAGTATCCGCCACCGGATAGCCTGGCTCCGTCAAGGGCCCCGGGAAGGCACCCGCCCCGACCGCCCCGCAGGGAGATCGCCGCCGTGCTGAGAATTCTTCTGACCATCGTCCTTCCGCTCGCGCTCTGGGTGTGGGCGTTCATCGACTGCCTGACCACGCCCGAGGACCAGGTGAAGCACCTGCCCAAGCCGGTGTGGGTGCTCATCGTGCTGCTGTTCCCGCCGGTGGGCCCGATCGCCTGGCTGGTGGCCGGCAAGCAGCGCGGCCTCCTGCGGACCGGTGCTCCCGACGACGCCGACGGCCGTCCGGGGCAGCCGGTCCGGCGCGACGGCCGCCCGCTCGCACCGGACGACGACCCCGAATTCCTCGCCTCGTTGAAGAAGAGCGACAAGGATCACGAGGACATGCTGAAGCAGTGGGAGGCCGATCTGCGCCGCCGCGAGCAGGAGCTGCGGGGCGAGGACGAGCCCGAGGACGGCCGAAAGAGCTGATCGGAGCCACTGGGGGGATCCCCCGGACAGCCCACCCGGACGGCACCGGGTGGGCTGCGGTGTTTTTGGCGCTTCCCTACGACTCGGCGCCCTCTAGCACGGATCCGCACCGGTGCCCGACCGGACTTGAGCGGGGCTTGAGCAAAGCGCAAGAGAGCCGCCCTACATTACTGAACGACGGCCCTGACCTGCACTTTTCTTCATGTTCAGATCATCGGACCATCACCTGACCGACAGCCCCCGGTATGCGAACGGACACCCAGTGCTCCGGCTTCGACACCACCGCTTCTGTGCAGGCCTGACATCTAAACGGACCTGACCTTGTACGGAATCGACGCCGAAACCAACGCACGGCCCCTCGTACAGTCATAAGTGAAGAAAGTGATTCGCAGCCGGGGGCACAGCAGACGTTGGCTGTCGGACAGTTCCCTCACCCTTGGAGTGGTTCGAGATGACGGTTGTGCATGAGGCGCCAGTCGACGGCGAGGTCCCCGAGGTCGCGGCCGACGCCCGCGGGCGGGTCGCCGAGCTGCACGAACTGCGCGAGAAGGTGCGGCGCGGCCCCAGCGAGAAGGCCACCGAGGCCCAGCACGCGAAGGGCAAGCTGACCGCCCGCGAGCGCATCGACCTGCTGCTGGACGAGGGCTCCTTCCGCGAGGTCGAGCCGCTGCGCCGGCACCGCGCCCAGGGCTTCGGCCTGGAGGCGAAGAAGCCGCACACCGACGGCGTGATCGTCGGCTGGGGCACCGTGCACGGGCGGACCGTCTTCACCTACGCGCACGACTTCCGGATCTTCGGCGGCGCGCTGGGCGAGGCCCACGCGCAGAAGATCCACAAGATCATGGACATGGCCATCGCGGCCGGAGCACCCCTGGTCTCCCTCAACGACGGCGCCGGCGCCCGTATCCAGGAGGGCGTCACCGCCCTCGCCGGCTACGGCGGCATCTTCCAGCGCAACACCAAGGCCTCCGGCGTCATCCCGCAGATCTCCGTCATGCTCGGCCCCTGCGCCGGCGGCGCCGCCTACTCCCCCGCGCTGACCGACTTCGTCTTCATGGTCCGCGAGACCTCCCAGATGTTCATCACCGGACCCGACGTCGTCCAGGCCGTCACCGGCGAGAAGATCACCCAGAACGGCCTCGGCGGCGCCGACGTCCACGCCGGCGTCTCCGGCGTCTCCCACTTCGTCTACGACGACGAGCAGTCCTGCATCGAGGAAGTCCGCTACCTCCTCTCCCTGCTCCCCCAGAACAACCGCGAGATGCCGCCCCCCGCCGTCAACGACGACCCCGTCGAGCGCCGCAACGACACCCTCCTCGACCTCGTCCCCGCCGACGGCAACCGCCCCTACGACATGCGCAAGGTCATCGAGGAGATCGTCGACCACGGCGAATACCTCGAAGTCCACGAACGCTGGGCCACCAACGTCCTGTGCGTCCTGGCCCGCATCGACGGCCACGTCACCGGCATCATCGCCAACCAGCCCCAGTCCCTCGCCGGCGTCCTCGACATCAACGCCAGCGAGAAGGCCGCCCGCTTCGTCCAGATGTGCGACGCCTTCAACATCCCCCTCGTCACCATGCTCGACGTCCCCGGCTTCCTGCCCGGCGTCGACCAGGAGCACGACGGCATCATCCGCCACGGCGCCAAGCTCCTCTACGCCTACTGCAACGCCACCGTGCCCCGCATCCAGCTCATCCTGCGCAAGGCCTACGGCGGCGCCTACATCGTCATGGACTCCCGCTCCATCGGCGCCGACCTCTCCTACGCCTGGCCCACCAACGAGATCGCCGTCATGGGCGCCGAAGGCGCCGCCAACGTCATCTTCCGCCGCGACATCAACGCCGCCGAAGACCCCGACGCCATGCGCGCCCAGAAGATCAAGGAATACAAGAACGAACTGATGCACCCGTACTACGCGGCCGAACGCGGCCTCGTCGACGACGTCATCGACCCCGCCGAGACCCGCCAGGTGATCGCCTCCGCCCTGGCCATGCTCCGCACCAAGCACGCCGACCTGCCCAGCCGCAAGCACGGCAACCCGCCGATGTGACGCCCGCGCCCACGCGCGGCCCGCAGCACGCAGTTCCGAGCGACCACCACACACCACAAGCCACCGGGGGAGAAAACCAGACCATGACTGCTTCCGCCGAACCCCTCGTCCGTATCGTCCGCGGCTCGCTCTCCGACGAGGAGCTGGCCGCCCTCACCGCCGTGCTGATGGCCCGGGCGGCCGTCGCGCAGCAGGCCGCCGCGACCGCGCAGGTCGAGCCGATCGCCAACTGGCAGCGCCTGGAGCGCCGCCCGGCCTACTACTCGCCGGTCAGCTGGCAGCAGGCCGCCTGACGGCCCGGGTCCTCCCGCGACGGCCGGTCACCCCACCCGGGTGGCCGGCCTTCCGGCCTTCCCGGCGGCCGGAGCCACCGGGCCAGGCCGGTCCGACCACCGGGTGTCCGTTCCGCCCCGGCGCGGCTCGGTAGAATACCTACTGGACGGTATGCGGCCCGCCGCCCCGTCGGCCCCCATAGGATCGGCCGCTGCCGATGGACCAGAACTATCCAGGGAGGCTGCGATGGCCAGGCAGGCCCGCGCGCTGGCGACCCGCCAGACGGTACTCCTCGCGGCGGCCGAGGTGTTCGACGAGCGGGGCTACGCCGCCGCCACGATGTCCGAGATCCTGGACCGGGCCGGTGTCACCAAGGGCGCGCTGTACTTCCACTTCCGCTCCAAGGAGGAGCTGGCGCTCGCCGTCATCGAGGGGCAGGGCGCCTGGCTGGGCACCTGGCAGCCGTCCTCGGACAGCCCGGTCCAGACCCTGATCGACCTCGGGTACGCCTTCGCCCACGCCCTCCAGGACGACCCGCTGGTGCGCGGCAGCATCCGGCTGACGATCGAGCACGGCAGCTTCACCCAGCCGCAGATCGCCGCCTACCAGGGCTGGTCCGACGTGGCCCGCGGGCTGCTGGAACGCGCCCGGGACGCCGGGGACCTCCACCCGGGGATCGACCTGGCGGCCGCCGCCGGGGTGATCACCGGGGCCGTCACCGGGATCCAGCTGAGCTCCCAGGTACTGACCGACCGGCGGGACCTCATCCAGCGGATGTCCGACCTGTGGACGCTGGTGCTGCCCGGCCTGGTCCAGCCGCACGCGCTCGCCCGGCTGAGCGTCGCCGAACGCGTGCCCTCCTAGGGGCTCCGGGGGCTTTCCGCCCCGGGCCGCCCGGGGCCACTCAGAGCCGGTAGCCGGCGCAGTGCTCCACCGCCACCAGGGCCGGCAGCGCGGCCGCCCAGAGCCGGGCGACGGCCTCCGGCCCGGGCCGGTCGGCCTCCTCGGCGGCGAGCAGTACCTGGCCGGCCGCCATCGTCGTCAGCAGTTCGGCGGCGGCCCGGCGGTCCAGCCCGGGGCGCAGCTCGCCGGCCTCGGCGGCGCGGTCGAGCAGCCGGTGGACGACGGCGGTGAGGCTGCGCCAGGCGGCGTCCGCGCCGGGCGGGCCGTCCGGGGTGTCGGCCCGGGGCGGGCCCTGGCGGCCGAGCCGGACGCCGGCCCGGACCATCACGTCCTCGCGCAGCAGCCGGGCGAGTTCGTGCGAGAAGTCGATCAGTCCCTGGAGGGCCGGTCCGCCGGAGCGCAGGGCGCGCAGCGCGGCCGAGCCGACCTCGCGCCCGGCGGCGGCGCGCACGCCGTCGGCGAGGGCCTGCTTGGAGACGAAGTGGAAGTAGAGGGCGCCCTTGCTCACCCCGGCCCGGCGGCTGATGTCGACCAGGCTGGCGGCCTCGAAGCCCACGCCGGCGAACGTGTCCGCCGCGGCGAGCAGCACGGCACGCCTGGTCCGCCCCGCACGTTCCTGCTTGACCACTGGCCCCCTCCGGACTCGGCCGGACGCGTTTCCCCCCGCCCGCCCCGCTGCTGTCGGCGCGCCGCCGTTGGGGGCGACGCCTCGCATGCGGACGGCGCCGACCGAAACCGCATGGTTGGTATCTAATCTAGCTCCTTCGCGGACCCCGCCGTCCAGTGGGGAGCACCCCCACCCCGGGCCTGCCGCCCCCCGGGCGGCCATTACCCCAGTCCAGGGGAGGGGTAGCGTGGTCGCGTCGGGCTGCGCGGCAGGGGCCACCCCAGACGCAGAAGAGAAACCGGGTGGTCTGTATGTTTTATCTCAGGCGACCGTACCGGCCGCTCGACCGTCACCCTGGAGTGGGGCCCGTCATGCCATTGATCGTAGAGCCGGACGCCCACGGTCCGTACGCCCACCCCGGTCCCGGCTACGACTTCCACGAGCGGACCGTCTCCCGCCACCTGGTGCACCGCACCTCGGTGTCCGAGGTGTTCCTCACCGGCTGGCAGGCCACCGGTCCGTACGACTTCCTGCTCGGCGCCCAGTGGCCCCGGCTGCACGCCTTCTACCGCCTGCCCGGGGACCGCTTCCACGACCCGGTGCTGATGGCCGAGACCATCCGGCAGGCCGGGCTGCTGATCGGCCACGCCGGCTTCGGGGTGCCGCGCGGCCACCACTTCGTCATGGAGGACCTCTCCTACGCGCTCGGCCCGGACGGGCTGCGCGGCCTGGCCGTCACCACCGGACCGGCCTCGCTGATGCTCGCGGTCGGCTGCGAGGACGTCCGGATGCGGCACGGCCGGCTGGTCTCGCTGCGGGTGCACATCGACATATCCCGGGACGGCCACCCGATCGGCCACGGCTCCGGCCAGTTGCGGGTCGTCTCCCCCGCCTCCTACGCCCGGCTGCGCGGCCCCGAGCGGCAGACCGCCGCCCTGCCCCGGCCGCCCGCGCCCACCGCGCCCGAACTGGTCGGCCGCGCACAGCCCACGGACGTCGTGCTCAGCCCCACCCTGCGGCCCGACACCTGGCTGCTGCGCACCGACGCCGGGCACCCGGTGCTGTTCGACCACGAGCTGGACCACGTGCCCGGGATGCTGGTACTGGAGGCCGCCCGGCAGGCCGCCCAGCGGCTGCGCCACCCCGAACCGGTGGTGCCGGTCGAGCTGGTGACGTCCTTCGACCACTACATCGAGCTGGACCGGCCCTGCCTCGTCCAGGCGGTCCACGAGCAGGCGCCGGACGGCCGCCGGCTGCCCGTCCGGGTGCTGCTGGTCCAGGACGGGCGGACGGCGGCCGACTGCCGGCTGCTCACCGAACCGATCGACGGGCCCGCCGACGGATCGGCGGACAGGCCGGCCGACAGACGGGGTGACAGACCGGGCGAGCCGCCGACGGTACCCGCCCGGCGGGAGGCCTTCGACGACCACCCCGCCGGCCAGGGCATCGGCAGCCCCCGGCTACCGCTGGCCAGTTGAACCGGCCTCCCCTGAGCGCCCCCTGGGCCCCCTTGGCCGCCCGCTAGGCGGCGACCAGCGCCGACGGCCGACCCGCGTGCATCACGCTGAGGTTGGTGGCCAGCCGGACCGGGTCCTGGGCCAGCCAGAGCCGCAGCGCCGCGCCCAGCATCGCGCTGGCCGACTCGATCCGGACCTCGGTGACCTGCGCGATCCGCGCCGCGCCGGGCACCAGCAGGTCGGCCAGCGGGGTCGGCAGCCAGACCGTCAGCGCGCACGGCGCCGGCGCCGCCAGGGCGCCCAGCAGACGGTAGGCGTCCCCCGGCGAGCTGAGCGTGGGGATGATGTCCAGCAGGCCGTCGGCCACCACCTCGGACACGTCGCTGCGGTGTCCCTGGGCGAGCCGGCGGAGCAACGTGCGCTCGGCGGCGGTGATTCGGACGGTCAGCATGACCTCGTCGCACTCCATTGCGCGATTTCCTCCTCGTTCCTCCCCGTGCCGGCCGGCGGCCGGCACGAACTACCCCTGTCGCACCTCGGCCCGGCTACCTTCTGCGGAGAGCCGGGCCGGTGGGTGACTGTGTGCCCCGGTCAGATCCCCGCGTAGGAGTGCTTGCCGGTGACGAAGATGTTCACGCCGTAGTAGTTGAAGAGCCAGCAGGCGAAGGCCGCCAGCGCCAGGTAGGCCGCCTTGCGGCCCTTCCAGCCGGCCGTCGCGCGGGCGTGCAGGTAGCAGGCGTAGGCGACCCAGGTGATGAACGACCAGGTCTCCTTCGGGTCCCACTCCCAGTACTTGCCCCAGGCCGCCTCGGCCCAGATCGCGCCCGCGATGATGGTGAAGGTCCAGAGCGGGAAGACCAGGGCGTTGATCCGGTAGGACAGCTTGTCGAAGGTGGACGCGGCGGGCAGCCGGCGCCAGATCGACGCCGGGGTGCCCAGCGGGCCGGTGGTCAGGCCGGCCGCGATCCGCTTGTCGAAGGAGTCCTTGCCGAGGTACAGCAGCGTGGCGATGAACGCCGCGTAGAAGGCGCCGCCGCAGAAGATCGCGGTCGAGACGTGGATCGCCAGCCACGGCGAGTGCAGCGCCGGGACGAGCTGCTCGGAGTCGGTGTAGAGCACCGTGGTGGCGATGCCGAGGGTCAGCAGCCCCGCGAGCACGACCGGCAGGCCGAGCCAGCGGACGTTCTTCTTCGAGGCCAGCAGCACCAGGTACGCCGCCGTCATGGCGAAGGCGAAGGCGCAGGAGAACTCGTACATGTTGCCCCACGGCCAGCGGGAGACCGAGAGGCCGCGGGTGACGATGCCGCCGGCGTGCAGCAGGGCGCCCAGCACGGTGAGCGAGACCGCGATCCGGCCGGCCAGGTCGGCGCGGGTGCTGTTGCCCGCCGCGCCCGGACCGTCCTCCTCGTCCGCGCCGCGCCCGCTGGTGACCACCGTCGCGCCCTCGCCCGCCAGGGCGGTGCGGGTGAGCGTGGTGGTGCCGCCACCGGCCCCCGCCACGGTGACGGTGACCTTCTTCGCGCCCTTGGTCCCGGCGACGGTCTCGGACAGACTGCCCGACTGCTCCGTCGAGCGGACGGCGACGGCGCCCTTGCTGCCGAAGGTCCACTCGATCATGTGGGCGAACATGGCGAGCGTGTAGACCACCATCGCCGAATAGATCAGCTTGTTGGAGAGGTCGGCCAGCTGTGGGTCGACCCCCGAGGCGAGATGCACCGTCTACTCCTTGGAGTTCTGGTCGGCAGGGACTGCGGGTTCTGCGGGTGCGTCCGAAGCCGCGGGGCCTTCGGCTGTGGGGCCTTCGGGCGCGGGGCCTTCGGGTGCGGCGTCGTCCTCGTCCTCCGACGCCGGGGCGTCGTCCTGGAGGTCCACCGCGAGTTCGGCCAGCTCCTCGGCGATCTTCGCCGACTCACTGCGGGCCAGACCGGCCAGCTCCACCTGGGTGCCGCCGCCCGGCAGGGCGACCGCGCGCACCCAGATCCGGCGGCGCTGCACGAACAGCGAGCCGATCAGGCCGAGGATCGCCAGCACCGCACCGGTCAGGGCGATCGTGTTGCCCGGGCGGTGCGAGACGTTGAAGCTGGCCCACTGCTTGTAGCCCTCGAAGGTGACGCTGCCGTAGCCGTCCGGCAGGTCCCAGGCCTGGCCGGGCTTGAGCCGGGCCTTGGCGGGCTGGCCGTCCTGGGTCAGCTGGGTCAGCTTGCGGGTGTTGAGCTGGTAGATGTTCTGCGGCAGGCCGGAGTCGGTGCCCAGGTCGCCCGCGAAGGCGTTCAGCACCAGCTCGGGGGCGGCGTCGCCGGGGAAGAGCGAGACCGGGCCGGTGCCCTCGAAGCTCAGCGGCGCCGTCGGCAGGAAGAAGCCGGAGAAGCCCATCTGGGTCGAGCTGCCGTCCGGTCCGACGCCGTAGTCGGAGACCTTCACGACACCGGTCGAGGTCAGGTTGCCGTCCTGCGGCAGGAACGGCACGGCGCCCCGGTAGACGACGTCGCCCTTGCCGTTCTTGACGGTGATGACCGGGGCGTAGCCGTGACCGATCAGGAAGACCTTGCTGCCGCCGATCTCCAGCGGGTGGTTGACCTCGATCGTGCCCTGCTTGAGCTTCGAGGTGTCCTCGCCCGCCGTGTACTCGACGTTCGCGGTGAACTGCCGGGCGGCGCCGATCTGGTCGCCCTTGTCCTGGAACTTGGCGGTGAAGCCGTTCAGCTTCAGGTAGAACGGGTCGAGGTCCTCGGTGCCGTAGAACCGCGTGCCGTTGAAGTCGTCGAGCTGGGTGATGGTGTTGGAGTAGCCCTCGCCCTCGACCATCAGCTTGCCGCCGGTGCCGGACGCCAGGCTGGCCCAGGCGAAGCCGCCGAGCAGCGCGAACAGCGACATGTGGAAGAGCAGGTTGCCGACCTCGCGCAGGTAGCCCTTCTCGGCGGCCACCGAGCCGCCGGCCAGGTTGGCGCGGAACCGGCGCTTGCGCAGCAGCCGGTGGGCGGCGGCGTTCACCGCGTCGGCGTCCGCCTCGGTGCGCCAGGCCGCGTAGACCGGCATCCTGGTCAGGTTGCGCGGCGCGGTGGGCGGCTGGGCCCGCAGCACGCCGACGAACTGCCAGGTGCGCGGGACGATGCAGCCGGCCAGCGAGACGAACAGCAGGATGTAGATCGCGGAGAACCAGACCGAGCTGTAGACGTCGAACAGCTGGAGCTTCTCGTAGATCGGCGCGACCGTGGTGTGGTGCGTCTTCCACGCCTCGACCTTGAGCAGGCCCTGGCCGTTCTGGTACTGCGGGATCAGCGAGCCCGGGATGGCGGCCAGCGACAGCAGGAAGAGCAGGATCAGCGCGACCCGCATCGAGGTCAGCTGGCGCCACATCCAGCGCGCCCAGCCCAGCACCCCTATGCCGGTCGGGCCCTCGGACTCGACCGGCGCGGTGCTGAGCCGCTCGGCGGCCGCGTCGTCCGGCGCCTGGGGCAGCTCGGCCTCGGTCGTGGTCTTGCTCACGGTCAGATTCCGATCGAGAAGTCGGCGGTCCAGGACTGCAGTTCGCTCATCGTGGAGTCCCAGACCCCGGTGACGAGCAGCAGACCGACCGCGACGAGCATGCCGCCGCCGATCCGCATGACGAGCGGGTAGTGCCGCTTGACCCAGCCGAAGGCACCCAGTGCCCGGCGGAAGGCGAGCGCGGCCACGATGAACGGTACGCCCAGACCGAGGCAGTAGAAGGTCATCAGCAGGGCGCCGCGCTGCGCGTCGGCCTGGTTCAGGGCCAGGTTCTGGACGGTCGCCAGGGTCGGGCCGATGCAGGGCGTCCACCCGACGCCGAACACCACGCCGAGCAGCGGGGCGCCCCACAGGCCGACCGCCGGGCGGCGGTGGGAGCGCACCTCGCGCATGCTCAGGCCGGGGACGAGGCCCATGAAGGCGAGGCCCATGACGATGGTCAGCGCGCCGAGCACGATCGAGATGACCCGCTGGTGCTCCTTGAGGGTGTCGCCGAACTGGCCGAACAGCGCCCCGCCCGAGACGAACACCGCGGTGAAGCCGAGGATGAACAGCGTCGCCCCGAGCAGCATCCGGCCGCGCCGCGCACCGCGGGCGTCCGCGAGGTCGGCGGCGGAGAAGCCGGTCACGTACGACAGGTAGCCGGGGACGAGCGGCAGCACGCAGGGCGAGAAGAACGAGACCAGCCCGGCCGCCAGCGCGATCGGCGCGGCCACCAGCAGTGCCCCGCTCTGGAGGGTCCCGGTGTTGTCGGCGAGCTGTAGCGGCAGGCTCACTGCTTCGGCTCCGCGACCACCGGCTGGAGGATCGACTCCAGCGCGTCCTGGGTCGTGCCGCCGACGGCGCGGGCGGCCAGCTTGCCGTCGCGGTCGACGATCAGGGTGGTCGGGAGCGACTGCAGGCTGAGGCTGCCCTTGGGGAACTTGAGCAGCTGGGTGCCCGCCGGGTCGAAGATGCTCGGGTAGGTGACGCCCTGCTCCTGCTCGAAGCGGACGGCGTTGGTCTTGTCGCTGTCCCGGGTGTTGACGCCGAGGAACTGGACGCCCTGGTCCTTGTACTTCTCCGAGACGGCCTGGAGGCTCTTCGCCTCGGCCCGGCACGGCCCGCACCAGGAGCCCCAGACGTTCAGCACCACGACCTTGCCCTGGTAGTCCGAGAGCTTGGTCTGGCCGCCGTCCAGGGTCTGCCCGGAGATGTCCGGCGCGCTCCCGCGCTTGCCGATGTCCACCTTGGACAGGTTGGTCCCCTTGACGGTGACGAAGCCGACCTGGCCTTCGCCGCTGCCCGACGAGCCCGAGGAGGAACAGCCGGTGAGGACGAGCGCAGCGGCGGCGACTGTGGCGGCGGCTGCGGCGACACGGGGACGGGGGCGCGCCATGGCAGACATGTGAAAAGTTTCGCATGGAGTTCCGGGCAGGTTCGCCGGGGTCCTCCCTAGCGCGTCGCACCCCCTCTGACCTGTGACGGAGTCGGGCCGCCCGGTTCTCGCCGGGCGGCCCGATCCCATACTTACGCGGGGTTTACCAACGGCCCCGCGGGCTCACGCGCCGAAGCTCTTGCCCACCGGCTTGTCCTTGCCGCCCTTGCCGATCAGGTGCGCGGGCAGCAGGTCGCGGGCCGGCTCGCGGTAGCCGACCGAGACGATCTTGTCGCCCTCGAAGGTGAAGCTGGTCAGCGAGGCCAGCGAGCACTGCCGGCGGCGCGGGTCGTGCCAGAGCCGGCGGCGCTCGACGAAGGAGCGGACGATCCAGATCGGCAGCTGGTGGCTGACGCAGACCGCCTCGTGCCCGCGCGCGGCGTCCCGGGCGGCGCCGAGCGCGCCCATCATCCGCACCACCTGGTCGAGGTAGGGCTCGCCCCAGGAGGGCTTGAACGGGTTGGTGAGGTACTTCCAGTAGCCCGGGTTCCGCAGCGAGCCGTCGCCGACGCCGAAGGTCTTGCCCTCGAAGATGTTGTCCGCCTCGATCAGCCGCTCGTCCGCCGCGACGTCCAGGCCGTGCGCCTTGGCGATCGGCCCGGCGGTCTCCTGGGCCCGCTCCAGCGGGGACGCCACCACGTGGGTGATGTCCCGGCCGGCCAGGTCCTCGGCGACCCGCTCGGCCATCTCCCGGCCCAGCTCGGACAGCCGGTAGCCCGGCAGGCGCCCGTACAGGATGCCCTCCGGGTTGTGCACCTCACCGTGCCGCATCAGATGGACGACGGTGATCTCTTTGGCGCTCACTTCTCAGTACTCCTGGGGCTCGCAGGGATGGATCGGGGCCTAGACCGTGGCCGCGGCGGCCGCGCGGGCGGCGGCCGGAAGGGCGGCGGCGATCCGCTCGATCGCCCGCTCGTCGTGGGACGCCGAGACGAACCAGGACTCGAAGGCGGACGGCGGCAGGTAGACGCCCTCGGCGAGCATCGCGTGGAAGAAGGCGGTGAAACGGTACGCCTCCTGGGTCTTGGCCTCGTCGTAGTTGGTGACGGCGGCCTCGGTGAAGAACACCGAGAACATGTTCCCGGCGGTCTGCAGCCGGTGCGTCACGCCCTCCTTGGTGAGCGCCTGCGACACCAGGCCGGAGATCTCGGCGGCGACCTTGTCCACGGTCGCGTACACCTCGTCGGTGCAGCCGCGCAGCTGGGCCAGGCCGGCCGCGGTGGCGATCGGGTTACCGGACAGGGTGCCCGCCTGGTAGACCGGGCCGGCCGGGGCCAGGTGGGCCATCACGTCGGCGCGCCCGCCGAAGGCCGCGGCCGGGAAGCCGCCGCCCATGACCTTGCCGAAGGTCAGCAGGTCCGGCGCCCAGCCCTCGTTCGCCGCCTCCAGGCCGTACCAGCCGGCCTTGGAGACGCGGAAGCCGGTCATCACCTCGTCCGAGACGAACAGTGCGCCGTTCGTCCGGCAGAGCCGGGCCAGGCCCGCGTTGAAGCCGGGCAGCGGCGGGACGACGCCCATGTTGCCGGGCGAGGCCTCGGTGATCACGCAGGCGATCTCGCCCGGGTGGGCGGCGAAGGCCTGCTCGACGGCGGCCAGGTCGTTGTAGGGCAGCACGATGGTGTCGCCGGCCTGGGCGCCGGTGACGCCCGGGGTGTCCGGCAGGCCGAAGGTGGCCACGCCCGAACCGGCGGCGGCCAGCAGGGCGTCCACGTGGCCGTGGTAGCAGCCGGCGAACTTCACCACCTTCGCGCGCCCGGTGAAGCCGCGGGCCAGCCGGATCGCGGACATGGTGGCCTCGGTGCCGGAGGAGACCAGGCGGACCTGCTCGACCGGGGCGACCCGGCCGACGATCTCCTCGGCCAGCTCGACCTCGCCCTGGCCGGGCGTGCCGAAGGAGGTGCCGCGGGTGACCGCCTGCTGGACGGCGTCGATCACCGCGGGGTGCGCGTGACCGAGGATCATCGGGCCCCACGAGCACACCAGGTCGACGTACTCGCGGCCGTCGGCGTCGGTGAGGTAGGGGCCGGTGCCGGACACCATGAAGCGCGGCGTGCCGCCGACCGCGCGGAAGGCGCGCACCGGGGAGTTGACGCCGCCGGGCGTCACGACGGAGGCGCGGTCGAACAGCGACTGGGACTGGGGGGCTTCGTAGGGGTAGCTCACGGGAGACATGGTCTCAAATCGTGTCCTTGAGCTCTGCATGTCGGACCCGATCATCTGGAACGATGATCCGGGCACCGTTGTCTGTACGGTTGTCCGTACAGACGGGGCCGCTGACTGCTCCGGAGCACGGACCAGTCAGACTGTGCACTCAGAGTGCGCAAGTGTTCCGGTTGTGTGCAGGGGTGTGGAGAGGACTGCCGCGTACCGCGAGTGGGTACGGCGGCGCATGACGGGTAAGGAGCACGTCCGGAGGGACGCCGGACGTGCGGGGGTCTGTCGATTCCGGCGAATTCCGGTGAGGATGGTCCGAGTGTCCGAGGCGCAGGACGGCTACGACGAGGCTGCGGGGGGCTCCCGCAGGCCCGCCGAAACCGCACGCGGGGGTAAGGGAGCGGGCACGGGTCGTGGCCGCCGCGGCGGCGAGAGGCGGGGTGAGGGACGCGTGGGGGTGACGTACAAGTACTTCGGCGCACCGGACCGCGCCACCGCCGCCAGAGTCCCCACCGCCCTCGGGCCCGGCGGGCTCGGCCTGGACGCCGGCGAACTCGGCTCGCTCGGGCGGCTCGGCGACCTGATGGAGACCAGCGGCTCCCCCAACGGCCACCTCTCCACCAAGATCAAGCCGGAGACCATGAGCGCCATGGTCCTCACCGGCATCCAGGGCGTCCCGCTGCACCAGGTCCCGCCGCTGGAACTCGTCGTGCTGCACCCCGACTACGCCGTCGTCCAACTCCCGCAGAACGTCGTCGAACCGCTCCGCAAGGCCGACGAGACCGAGCTCGGCGCCGCCGCCTTCATCTGGTCCACCGTCCCCGACCGGCGCGGACCGCGCGACGCCTTCGTGATCTACAGCATGCTGCACGAGTGGCAGGACTTCGCCAACCGCCTGCACGAGGCCGGGCACCAGCTGTACTGCCTGGTCTGGCCGTAGGACTTCCCGGAATCCTTCGCCCCGCCCGCCGAACGGCGGCCGGGGCGAGCGGATGTGACCTCGCGTCAGTTCGTCCGGGCGCGGCGGGCCCGCCGTACCGCCCGTTCGCTCTCCACCGGCTCCGCCAGCGGCCCGTCCACCAGGCGCGTCAGCGCTGACACGAACACGTCCCGCTCCGGGCCGGGCAGCGACTCCAACACCTCCCGGTGCACCCGGTCGGCGATCGCGGTGCCCCGCTCGACGACGCGCTCGCCCGCCTCGGTGACGGAGATGATCCTGGCCCGGCGGTCGGTCGCGGACGGGCGGCGCTCGGCCAGGCCCGCCTTCTCCAGCTCGTCCACGGTGACCACCATGGTGGTCTTGTCCAGGTCCGACAGCTCGGCCAGCTGGATCTGGGTGCGCTCGGTCTCCTGCGCGTGGAACAGCACGGAGTACGCGCGGGGGGTGATCCCGAGCTCGGTGAAGGCGGCCGCCATCCGGGTCGCCAGCACGTGGCTCGCGTGGTCCAGCAGGCCGGAGATGTCACGGATCTGGCGCACGGGCGGGGTCGTCGTCATACGTCCGAGATTAGCAACGGCCCGTCCACTGCCGGATGATCCCGTTGGCAACCAACCCCGGGTCTACGGGATGCCCAACTCGAACAGCGCATACCCCGCGTACCAGCCCGCCGCCAGCACCGGCATCGCGAGCAGGCCGACCAGCGAGGACGTCCGCACCCGGCGCAGCGCCACCGCCAGACCGATGAACAGCGGGAAGGCCGGCAGCAGGTAGCGCGAGATGTTGCCGAAGATCTGGTTGCTGCTCAGCGCGGTGGCGATGGTGAGCACCGTGTAGACCACCAGCACCAACGGCGGCCGGGTGCGCCACAGCAGCACCAGCAGTCCGGGCAGGGCCATCAGCAGGGCGATCGCGATCAGGTCCGGGGTGGGGTTGGACTGCCAGAAGTTCCAGTGCCCGGTGATCACGTCCATGATCGTGCGGACCGTGGAGGCGCCGCCGTCGAAGTAGCGGTTCCAGGCGCCCCGCTGGAGCTTGAAGTAGCCGCCCCAGTCGCCCATCCGGTAGCCGACCCAGACGACGTACCCGATCAGGCCCCACGGGGTGATCAGCATCGCGGTCAGCGGCCGGGCCACCCCGTCGGTGCGCCGGATCAGCGCCACCAGCGCGGCGATCGACACCGCGGCGATCAGCGCGGCGGCGGTCGGCCGGTTGAGGCCCGCCACCAGCGCCAGCACGCCGGCCGTCAGCCAGTGGCGGGTCATCACGCAGTAGCAGGCCCAGGCGGACAGCGCGACGAACAGCGAGTCCGAGTAGACCGCCCACTCCACCCCCGAACCCGGGAACAGGCCCCAGATCACCGCGGCGATCACGCCCGCCCGGAAGCCGCCGAGCCGCTCCGCGATCGCGAAGATCCCCGCCGCCGCGACGAGCGAGGCGATCACCGAGACGGCGATCCCGGAGCCGTACGGGCCGAGCCCGGTGACCGCGCCGACCAGCCGCATCAGCCACGGGTAGAGCGGGAAGAAGGCGGCCGAGTTCTCGTAGTAGGAGGCCAGCGGCCAGCCGTGCATCGGGAGCAGCTGCGGGTCGTAGCCGTTCTCGGCGATCCGCTGGTACCAGACGCCGTCCCAGGTGCCCAGCACGTCCCACGGCTGGGCGCCGCCACCGCGGCCCGGGTTCTTCTTGAGGTAGTCCCCGGTGTGCGACAGCAGCAGCATGAAGACCGTGAGACCGATGGCCTTGACCACCGCGTACGCCCCGAGCGCGGGCGCGAAGCGCTCCACCAGGGCGCCGAACCGCCCGGGCCGCCGGCCCGCCCGCTCCTCGGAGCGCTCCGCGGGCCGCTCCGCCGCCGGCGCCGCGGGCGCGCCGGGCTCGGTGCTGGACGACTCGGTGCTCGATGCCGTGCTCATCTGCTCTGGGTACTCCCCGCCACGCTGGTGGTCCGCGCGGCTACGGCGCAGCGATTTCAGGTGAGCCTACGGCACGTCCCCAGCTGCCCCGCGAACGCCCGCCCGCCCCGAAAACCCCGTGGCGCCGCCCCCCCGCGATCGGTGGGGGCGGCGCCGCGGAGGGCCGGGGATCAGCCGTGGAGGTAGACGATGCCGAGTTTGGTGAGCTGCCAGAGCTGGCCGGCGGCGCCGGTGTCGGCGGCGAGTTCGACGGCGGGGTTGCCCTTGGCGTCGAGGGTGGTGCCGGGGGCGATCACCTTGGTCGGGTCCTGGGAGTCGGCGATCTTGTAGCGGCCGCCGCCGGCCGGCTTGAGGACCCAGTGCTGGTTGCCGCCGCCGTTGCAGCGCCACTGCTGGATGCGGGTGCCGGCGGCGGTGGAGGCGGCGTTGGCGTCCAGGCACATGTCCCGGTTGCCGCTGAAGTCGAGCTCGTAGCTGCCGCCGGCCTTGGCCTCCAGGACGAAGGACTGGTTGAGCCCGCCGGTGGCCGGATAGGTGATGGCGGCCCGGCCGTTGGTGGAGTCGCCGTAGGTGCCGCCGCCGGTGAGGTCGAGCGCGTTGCCGCTGGCCGCGTTGGTGAGCTGGTACCAGGAACCGTCCTCGGGGACGTCCGCGAACGGCTGCCCGGGGGTGAGCGGCTGGATGGAGGTGGTGTTCTGCTGGTTGAGCGTGCAGTAGGCCTGCGCCAGTTCGGGCTTGGCGAAGAACTGGCCGAGGCAGACGCCCTCGCCGCGGTAGCCGGCCACCCTCAGGTGGTACGACTGGCGGACCATGTTCATGCACAGCCCGGGGATGCCGATCTGCGAGTCGCAGCCGTTGCGGACCCACTCGGAGAGGTTGATGACGTCCCCGTTGCTGTACTCGTACGGGGAACTGGTCCACTCCGCGCAGACCTCGTGGCCGAAGGCGACCCGCCGCTGGTCGAGGTAGCGCACGCCGGGCACCTGCTCGGCGGCGCCGCGCAGCGCGTCGCTGAAGGTCGGCACCACCCAGTTGTGGCCCCAGGCCAGGTCCTCGGGGAAGGCCGGGCAGCCGTCGGCGACCTTGCCGAGGTAGTCGTTGCGCCGGATGTCCGGGGTGATCGGATTGAAGTACGACTGGTAGACCAGCTGGTAGGAGGAGTCGGCGTAGCCCGCCTTCCGCATGGTCTGCCGGATGTTCTGGAGCGCGGCGACGACCTTGGGCTGGACCCGCTTGGCGCGCTGGACGATCTCGTCGCTGCCGATGGTGTCGCGGCAGCCCTGGTCCTTGGGGATCGGGAAGTACTGCGCGAGGCAGTGCATCATGATCCCGCTGAAGTCGAAGTCGTCGTTGGCGCCGATCGTGACGACGACCATCTTCACGTCGTACCTGCCCGCCGCGTCGGCGAGTTTGACGTCCTGTTTGGGCTCGCCGAAGTCGCCGCTGCCGGAGCCGGTGACCTTGGCGAGTTCGGGGTCGCTGACCAGGTCGCCGGTCTGGGCGCCGGAGCAGGCGAGGTCGATCGGGGTGACCCCGGGGATGTCGGTGACGAAGATCTCCGACTTGGGGTGCCGGTGGCAGTAGTTGGTGGGGCTGTCGGTCTCCGGGAAGTAGCCGTCGTTGGTGTCGGTGCCGGCGCCCTCCCCGGAGATGGCGCTGTCGCCCAGGGCGACGATGGCGGCCGGGCGGGTGGCACCGGCCGCGGGAGCCGGGTCGGCGAGGGCGGCGGGGGCGCCGGCCAGGCCGAGGGCGGCGACGAGGGCGCCGGTGGCGAGCAGTGCGCCGTACGGGGAGCGGCGCGCCACCGTCCGGGGCCGCCGCGCCGCTGTCAGTCGGGACCTGATCACACGCGACTCCTTGCGGGGGGGGTGGGGGGCCGCCCGGCCGGGCGCCGAGCGGCGCGGAGCAAGAAAGGTGAGCAGGTCTCATATTCTAGGTACTGACAAGTAACGCAACAAGGCTTGTGACACCACCGGAACCTGACGCCCCGGCATGCGCCCGGACATGCGGAGAGCCGCCGCCCCGCGCCCCAGGAGGGAAGCGCGGAACGGCGGCTCGTACCGGCCGAACCGGGAGCAGGATCAGCCCACGTTGGCGCAGTGGTTGCCGAACGCCGGGTTCAGCAGACCGATGATGTCGATGGTGTTGCCGCACAGGTTGACCGGAACGTGAACCGGAACCTGAACCTGGTTGCCCGAGATGACACCGGGGGAACCCGCGGCGACACCCTCGGCGCCGGAGCTGGCCATCGCGGTGCCGGCGCCGGCGGCCACGATGCCCACCACGGCCGCGCCGACGGCGGCGGTCTTCTTGATGCTCATACGAGCCTCCTGACTGTTCATACAGAGATGCACGGGGAGTGCGACATCAAGAACGACACCCACCCGGGCCGGTTGCGACAGTGGACGCACTGTCACCCATCCGGCCCAACGGGGACGGCGACCGGCATTCGGGTGATCAGCGGACCGGACCGTTTCCCCTCGCGCGGTGCCTCGTTCTCTCTGGCGGAACACGATCCACCCGGCCCCCTCCACACGAATCGAGTACCTCCCATGCGCAAGCTCGCCCACGGCGTCGTCGGCACCGCGGCCGGCGCCGCCCTGCTCGCCGCCGGCGCCGGCGTCGCGTCCGCCCACCACCTGCACGGCGCGTCCGCCGAGGGTGTCGCGGCCGGCTCGGCCGGCGTGGTCTCGGGCAACTCGGTGGAGGTGCCCGTGCACATTCCGCTCAACGTGTGCGGCAACTCGATCGACGTGGTGGGCCTCCTAAACCCGGCGTTCGGCAACAACTGCCTCAGCGCCTGACCGGGAATTCCCCTGGTCGCACCTCCGCCCGAACCGCTCCCGGCCGTGCGGGAATTGTTCGCGAGGTGCTGGAACAACGCGGCGGCCGCGTCGACGCCCGAGCCATGGGCGAAACACGCCGGTGTGCGCCGCCGGAGTGACAATCACGGCAATCCCCAGAAGCCAGCGGGTGAGTATTCGTGCTCGCCCGGCTCCCGACATTTCCCATCCGTCGGGCAGAAAACGGAGGAAAGAGATGCGCAACTTCAAGAAGGCCGCCGTCCTGTCCCTGGCCGCCACCGGTCTGGTCCTCGGTGCCGCCGGCGGTGCGTTCGCCAGCTCCGGCGCCGAGGGCGTGGCCGCCGGCTCCCCCGGTGTGCTCTCCGGCAACCAGCTCCAGATCCCGGTGCACATCCCGGTCAACCTGTGCGGCAACTCCATCAACATCATCGGCCTGCTCAACCCGGCGTTCGGCAACACCTGCGTCAACGCCGGCTGAACCGGCCGTCGCCGCACCGGCGACAGCTGATTCACCGAGTGCCGCGCCCCGCGACGCCGGGGCGCGGCACGCTCCACCCGTGTGTGATCGAGGAGATCAACCCCCATGCAGAACGTGAAGAAGGCCGCCGTCCTGTCCGCCGCCGCTGCCGGCCTGGTGCTCGGCGCGGCCGGGTCCGCCGCCGCCAGCTCCGGCGCCGAGGGCGTGGCCGCCGGCTCCCCCGGTGTCGTCTCCGGCAACCAGGTCCAGATCCCGGTGCACATCCCGGTCAACCTGTGCGGCAACTCCATCAACGTCGTCGGCCTGCTCAACCCGGCGTTCGGCAACACCTGCGCCAACGTGGAGCTCCCCCCGCCGCCCGCGGACGACTGCTGATCCCCGATCGGCACCCGTTCCGGCCGTACTGCCCCCCGACCAGCCGGCCGGGGGGCAGTTCGGCATCCCCGGGCGGCCGGTGGCCGTCCGGCCCCCGATCCACCGAAGGGTGATCCGCATGGTTTCGAAGAAGAGCGGGGCCTGCCTGGTCGTCGCCGTCGGCGCCACGATGCTGCTCGGCGCGGGCTCGGCGCAGGCCGCCACCACGACCGGTTCGGCCCCCGCCTCGGGCCCGGCCAAGCTGGCGAAGACCGACGTCGGTCAGGCGCTGAACGGGACGACCTCCGGCCTCGGCTACGGGCTCGCGCCGGTCAAGGACCTGCGCCTGGACCCGTGGGCGAACTCCTCCGCCGACGTGCTCAACAACGGCGCGACCGTCAAGCCCGACCAGGGCCTGGCCCCGGTCGGCACCGGCGGGCTGACCGGCCCGCTGAGCGCCGGCGGCGGTATCCGGGACCTCCCGCTGGTCGGCGGGCTGACCGGCGTGCTGCCGGGCTGAGCCGCCCGGCGCAGGCGGGAGCCCGGCACCCCGGTCGCGTCCGGGGTGCCGGGCTCCACCGTGCCCGGAGCCGCTCGGCTCAGAGCTGGGTCAGGTCGGTCAGGCCGGTCTGCTGCACCACGCCGGTGGTGGTCGCGGTGGTGGTCGCGGCCAGGTCGCCCACCTTGTCGGTGACCGAGATCGGGTGGTCGTCGTCGCCGAGGCTGGCGGTGGCCCCGGGAACGGCCTGCACCGTGCCGGTGACCAGCCGCGGGTCCACCTCGTCCACCTTGAGCCGGCCGTCGGCCAGCTGGCCGGTGCCGTCCTGGACGAGGGCGAGCGGCTTGCCGACGGCGAGGCCGGGAACGTCGGCGTGCAGCGGCGAGGCCGGGGCCTCCAGCAGCACCTGGCCGAGGTCGGCACCCCGGTCGACCAGCGGGAGCGGCAGCTGGGCCTTGGCGCTCGGGCCGACCTTCCCGGTCTGCAGTTCGGGGACCAGCCGGTCCGGGATGAGCTCGGTGCTGGTGGTGCGGCCGGGCGCCGGCGGCAGGAGCAGCGAGGTCGGGATGCCGGCCGTGACGCGGCTGCCGAGCGGGGTGAGCGGCACGTCCGCCAGGACCTGCTGGGTGGCCAGCTTGTCCTCCAGGGCACCGACCTGGTCGGGGCTGACCGGGGCGGCACTGGCCGCTCCCTGGGAGGCGAGCATGCCCGCACCGACCGCCAACAGCATCGCGCCGGCCCGCTTGGAGAACTTCATGCTTTTCACCGTTCTGCCTGTCCGTACTGGAGATCCCTGAAGGGAGGGGCTGCGGGGCGCAGCCGGAAAGCAATCTGCCTCAACGAGTGACCGTGAGTGCGGATTGCGGCGGTTAACCGGTTCGGCGTAATAATCCGACCGGAAACCACTCTTCGACGCGCCTCCCGGACTCTTTTCAAAAATCCCCGTAACCTTCCGTGCCGTCATTCTTTGATCTGGACGTCAGTGACTGCAGACCGGGTCTGAGCGTTCTACGCGTTGTACGCACGGAAACCAAGAGCATTTCAGAGAGGGATCTCCCCATGATCCAGAAGTCCTTCGCCGCCGCCGGCCTGGCCGTCGCCGCGCTGGCCGCCGCCGCCGCGCCCGCCTCGGCGATCGGTGACGCGGACGGCGCCGCAGCCTCCATCGAGGGCAACGGCGGCACCAACTTCACCGGCACGGTCGGGAACAACAGCCCGAACTTCCACTTCCTGGACAACGCGAACGTCTGCCTCCCCGAGATCCACAACATCGCGGTGGGCGTGCTCGGCGTGGCCGTCCCGGTCGAGGTCCCGATCGCCAACAGCGGTGGCAAGCAGTACTGCACCCAGGGCCAGGGCACCCAGAGCCACGGCGACGCGGGCGTGTCCCACCTGATCGGCTGACCGTTCCCCCAGCTGCACTCCCCCTGAACCACCCTTCGAATCGCTCCCCGATTCACCCCTCGAGAGGAAAACCGGAAATGATCAAGAAGTCCCTCGCCGCCGCCGGCCTGGCCGCCGCCGCCATCGCGATGTCCGCCGGCTCGGCCTCCGCCATCGTCGACGCGGACGGCGCCGCCACCTCCGTCCAGGGCAACGGTGGCACCAACCAGACCGGCACCCACGGCAACGGCAGCCCGAACTTCCACACCCTGGACAACGCGAACATCTGCCTGCCGGAGGTCCACAACATCGCCGTCGCCGTGATCGGCGTCGCGGTTCCGGTCGAGGTGCCCGTCCTGAACAGCACCCCGAAGCAGATCTGCAACGTCGGCCAGAACACCCAGTCCTCGGGCGACGCGGGCGTTTCGCACCTGATCGGCTGATCAAGGGGCACGGCACGGACGGAGGGCCCGGGGAGGTACGTCTCCCCGGGCCCTCCGGGCGCTACGGGCGCTGGGCGCCACGGGCGAGGTGTCCGGCCGGCCGCCGCCGAACAGGCGCGGACCGGCCGGGTGAGCGGGCGTTCGGGCCAGCGCGTGGGGCGCCGACCCGAACGGCCGGATGTGATCACGTGTCAGAGGCAGCGCCCGCCGGGGCGCTCCGAAAGAGAGGGCATTTCCATGAAGAGCAAGCTGGCCAAGGCCGCGCTGACCGCCACCGCCGCGCTGGCGCTCGCGGGTGCCGCCACCCCGGCGTTCGCGCACGTCGGTTTCGCGGGCGGCGGCGAGTTCGTCGCCTCGGGCGACCACCCGTTCGCGGCCGGTGCGGGCTTCGGCGTCGGCCACACCAGCGACGTCGTCGCCGGCGGCTTCGGCGGCGGCGCCGCCACCTCCACCGACCTGATCGGCGGCGGCGAGGGCTTCGCGCACATCAACGGCTGGAAGTAGAACCCGGAAGGCCGGGCCGCCCCCACGGGGAGCGGCCCGGCCTTCTCGTTGCTCTGGTTCTGCCTTGCGGCACCGGCTACTTGAGCATCGCGGCGGCCTCGACCGCCCAGTAGGTGAGGATCTGCTCGGCGCCGGCCCGGCGGATCGAGGTGAGCGTCTCCATGATCATCCGCTCTCGGTCGATCCAGCCGTTCGCCGCGGCCGCCTCGACCATCGCGTACTCGCCGGACACCTGGTACGCGGCGACCGGCACCGGGGAGGCGTCGGCGACCTGGCGCAGGATGTCCAGGTAGGCCATGGCCGGCTTGACCATCACCAGGTCGGCGCCCTCGGTGAGGTCCTGCTCCAGCTCGCGCAGCGCCTCGCGGGCGTTGGCCGGGTCCTGCTGGTAGCTCTTGCGGTCGCCCTTGAGTGAGGAGCCGACCGCCTCGCGGAACGGCCCGAAGAACGCCGAGGCGTACTTGGCGGTGTAGGCGAGGATGCCCACGTCCTGGTGCCCGGCCTCGTCCAACGCCCGCCGGATCACGCCGATCTGGCCGTCCATCATGCCGGACGGGCCGACCAGGTGGACGCCCGCGTCCGCCTGCACCCGGGCCATCTCGGCGTAGCGCTCCAGGGTGGCGTCGTTGTCCACGCTGCCGTCGGCGGCCAGCACGCCGCAGTGGCCGTGGTCGGTGTACTCGTCCAGGCAGAGGTCGGACATGACCACCAGGGCGTCGCCGACCTCGGCGACCACGTCGCGGATCGCCTGCTGGAGGATGCCGTCCGGGTTGGTGCCCTCGCTGCCGGTGGCGTCCTGCACGGCCGGCACGCCGAACAGCATCAGGCCGCCCAGGCCCGCCTCGGCCGCCTCCACCGCGGCCTTGCGCAGGGTGTCCCGGGTGTGCTGGACCACGCCCGGCATGGAGCTGACCGGGACGGGCTCGCTGACGCCCTCGCGGACGAACAGCGGCAGGATCAGCTCCGCCGGGTGCAGCCGGGTCTCGGCGACCAGGCGGCGCATCGCCGGGCTCTGGCGCAGCCGGCGCGGGCGTACGTACGGGAATTCAGCGGACACGGCTTCTCTCTCCGAACGGTTGTGCAGTGCCGGGGGCGACGGATCGCCGCCCCCGGTCCCGAGGGTGTCAGCGGGCCTTGCGGCGCGAACCCGGACGGCGCTCGCTGGGCCGGTAGACCGGCTCGCCGGCGGCCGTCGCGGTGTCGCGGCGCTTGGCCCCGAAGTCTGCCAGCGCCTGGGCCAGCGCGGCCGCCGACGGCGCCGGGGCCATCACGTCGACCCGCAGGCCGTGCTCCTCGGCGGTCTTGGCGGTGGCCGGGCCGATGCAGGCGATGACCGTGACGTTGTGCGGCTTGCCCGCGATGCCGACCAGGTTCCGCACGGTCGAGGACGAGGTGAAGAGCACCGCGTCGAAGCCGCCGCCCTTGATCGCCTCGCGGGTCTCGGCCGGCGGCGGCGAGGCGCGCACCGTCCGGTACGCCGTCACGTCGTCGACCTCCCAGCCCAGCTCGACCAGGCCGGCCACCAGGGTCTCGGTGGCGATGTCGGCGCGCGGCAGCAGCACCCGGTCGATCGGGTCGAACACCGGGTCGTACGGCGGCCAGTCCTCCAGCAGGCCGGCCGCGGACTGCTCGCCGGAGGGCACCAGGTCCGGCTTCACGCCGAAGTCCACCAGGGCCTGCGCGGTGGTCTCGCCGACCGCCGCGACCTTGATCCCGGCGAACGCGCGGGCGTCCAGGCCGTACTCCTCGAACTTCTCCCGGACCGCCCGGACCGCGTTCACCGAGGTGAAGGCGATCCACTCGTAGCGGCCGGTGACCAGGCCCTTGATGGCCCGCTCCATCTGCTGCGGGGTGCGCGGCGGCTCGACCGCGATGGTCGGCACCTCCTGCGGCACCGCGCCGTACGAGCGCAGCTGCTCGGACAGACCGGTGGCCTGCTCCTTGGTGCGCGGCACGAGCACGTTCCAGCCGAACAGCGGCTTGGTCTCGAACCACGAGTGCGAGGACCGGTGGGCGACCTGCTCGCCCACCACGGCTATCACCGAGGTCGCCGGGTCCACCGGGGCGGAGACCGGCGAGGGCAGCACCCGGGCGGCCTTCAGGTCGGCGGCGATGCCGGACAGGGTGGAGGTGAAGGTCCGCTGGCGGGTGGTGGTGCCGGAGAGCGTGGCGCTCAGCGCCGACTCCGGCTTGCGGCCGTTGGCGACCAGGGCGCCGGCGGTGGCCGGCAGCTGGCCCAGGGTGGTCCGGACCACCAGGGTGGTCTCCGGCGCGCCCAGGTCCACCGGGCTGCCGGCCAGCAGTGCGGTGCCGTCCACGAAGCGCACGTCGGTGCCGGCCGCGCCGCGCAGCGGGACGCCCGCGTACGCCGGGACGCCGACCGACTGGGCGACGCCCGGGATCACCTCGAAGGGGATGCCGTCGCCGGCGCAGCTGAGCATCTCCTCGGCGGCGCAGCCGTCCAGGCCCGGGTCGCCGTCGACGGTGCGGACCACGTGCTTGCCGGCCCGCACGGCCTCGGCGACGAGCCGGGCCAGGTTGAAGTCCGCGCCCTCGGCGGCCGGGGTGTGCACCTGCACACCGGCCGGGCAGTGGGTGCGCACGGCCACCGCGGTCAGCGGGTCGGCGACCAGGATGTCGGCCGAGGACAGCACCTCGACCGCGCGCAGGGTCAGCAGCCCCGGGTCCCCGGGGCCCGCGCCCAGGAAGGTGCACCGTCCGGTGGCGGACTGGCCGCCCGGGAACGGGGTTTCGGTGGCGGCGGTGGGGCTCATCGGGCTCGCTCCCCCATCAGGGTGGCCGCGCCCGCGTCGAGCAGCCGGGCGGCCAGCGCGCGGCCGAGGGCCGTCGCGTGCTGCTCGGCGGTCTCGTCGAGGACGATCGGACCGTTGGCGGACATCTTCAGCAGGGCGGCGCCGTCGGGGTCGCCGACCACGCCCTCCAGCCGCAGTTCGTTCGGCCGGACCCAGGTGGCCAGCGCGGCCACCGGAGCCGAGCAGCCGGCCTCCAGGGTGGCCAGCAGGGCCCGCTCGGCGACCACGGCGACCCTCGTGGGGGTGTGGTCCAGGGCGGCGAGCGCGGCGGTCAGGTCGGTGTCGGCGCCGGCACACTCGATCGCGA
The DNA here is from genome assembly GCF_044760075.1 of Kitasatospora sp. NPDC098663. NCBI lineage: Bacteria > Bacillati > Actinomycetota > Actinomycetes > Kitasatosporales > Streptomycetaceae > Kitasatospora > Kitasatospora sp. NPDC098663. The sequence continues at coordinate 90,655 of NZ_JBIWAP010000007.1, forward strand.
GCGCGCCCTGGCCGGGGGCCGGGACCATCAGCTCCGGGTCGAGGTGCTGGGAGATCTCGGCGCTGCGGCCGAGCCGGTTGAGGCCGGCCGTGGCGAGCACCACCGCGTCCAGCTCGCCGCTGGTCACGAAGCCGATCCGGGTGTCCACGTTGCCGCGGATCGCGACGGTCTCCAGCGCGGCGCCGCGGGCGGTGGCCCAGGCGTTCAGCTGGGCCATCCGGCGCGGCGAGCCGGTGCCGATCCGGGCCGGGCGGCCGGCACCGGCCAGCTTCTCCACCAGCTCGTCCAGGGTCAGGCCCTCGGCGGCGACCAGGGCGTCCCGGGCGTCCTCGCGCTCGGGGACGGCGGCCAGCGCCAGGCCCTCGGGGGCGGCGGTGGGCAGGTCCTTGAGCGAGTGCACGGCGAAGTCGATCCGGCCCTCCAGCAGCGCGTCCCGCAGGGCGGAGACGAACACGCCGGTGCCGCCGATCTGCGCCAGCGCCTCCCGGGAGGTGTCGCCGTAGGTGGTGATCTCGACCAGCTCGACGGGGCGCCCGGTGACCCGGGTGACCTCGCGGGCCACCATGCCCGACTGGGCCATGGCGAGCGCGCTGCGCCGGGTGCCGAGCCGCAGGGTCGCGGTGGCGGCCGGAGTCTGCTCCGTGATCGGTTGACCATTCATGAGGTGATCGTCCCGGTGGTACTCGTGGGATGGCTGACGGTTCATCTGGCGCCCCCGCCCGAGGGCTGGGGGCCGCCGACGGGTGTGCCCGACACGGCGTGCACGGCCGCCGGGTCGAGGTCGAACAGCTCGCGCAGCGCGTCCGCGTAGGAGGCGCCGCCGGGCTCGGCGGCCAGCTGCTTCACCCGGACGGTCGGGGCGTGCAGCAGCTTGTCGACGACGCGGCGGACGGTCTGGGTGATCTCCGCGCGGGAGCGCTCGTCCAGGTCGGGCAGCCGGGAGTCCAGCCGGCCCAGCTCGGCGGAGACCACGCCGGAGGCCATCGCCCGCAGCGCGACCACGGTCGGCGCGATCCGGGCGGCCCGCTGGGCGGCGCCGAAGGCGGCCACCTCGTCGGCGACGATCCGGCCGACCTGGTCCACGTCACCGGCGCCGGGGGTGGCGGCGTGCGCGTGGGAGAGGCTCTCCAGGTCCACCAGCAGGGCGCCGGGCAGCTCGTGCACGGCGTGGTCGACGTCGCGCGGCATGGCCAGGTCGAGCAGGGCGAGCGGCTGGTCGGCGGTGCGGGCGGCGACCGCGGCGGCCACGTCCCCGGCCTTGACCACCACACCGGCCGCACCGGTGCAGGAGATCACCAGGTCGACGTCGGCCAGCGCCTCCGGCACCTTGGCCAGGTCCAGGGTGCGGGCCACGCCGGAGCCGAGGATCTCGACCAGCCGCTCGGCGCGGGCCGGCGTCCGGTTGGCGATCAGCACGTCGGTGACGCCGGAGCGGACCAGGGTGGCGGCGGCCAGCGAGCTCATCGAGCCCGCGCCGACCACCAGCGCCCGCTTGCCGGCGATCTCGCCCGCGCCGGCCGCGACCTGCTCCAGGCCGAAGGTCACCAGCGACTGGCCGGCCTTGTCGATGCCGGTCTCGCTGTGCGCCCGCTTGCCGACCCGCAGCGCCTGCTGGAACAGCTCGTTCAGGCCGCGCCCGGCGGTGTGCTCCTCCTGCGCGGTGGCCAGCGCGTCACGCAGCTGGCCGAGGATCTGGCCCTCGCCGACCACCATCGAGTCCAGGCCGCAGGCCACCGAGAACAGGTGGTGGACGGCGCGGTCCTCGTAGTGGACGTAGAGGTGGGAGGTCAGCTCCTCCAGGTCCACCCCGCTGTGGTGGGCGAGCAGCAGCGACAGCTCGGCGACGCCGGCGTGGAACTTGTCCACGTCCGCGTACAGCTCGATCCGGTTGCAGGTGTTGAGCAGCGCGGCCTCGGCGACGGTCGCGGTGGCGGCCGCGTCGTGCAGCAGCCGGGTCGGCACCTCACCGGTCAGCGCGGCGCGCTCCAGCACGCCGACCGGCGCCGTGCGATGGCTCAGTCCAACGACGAGAAGACTCACGCCCGCCCCCAGGTCCCACGGTTGTCCGTACTGGTGCCGCCCGGCACCGCTCGGCGGGCGCTTCGCACGACCTGCGTCCTGCGGCTGACTCGCTCGCTCATGCGGGCATCACCGCGGGGAGATCGCCCTCCCCGCCCTTGCCGGACTGGCCCTGCTCGGCCTGGTCCTTGGCCGCGGTCTCGGCGGTGCCGCGGCCCTTGCCGCTGCCGCCCGCCGCGCGGCGCAGCTTGGCGGCCGCCGCCCGGACCGGGCCCGGGGCGCGGTCCAGCACCGACTCGGCGCGGTCCGGCTCCTCGCCGGCCTTGCGCTGCTCGTGGAAGGCCAGGATCTGCAGCTCGATGGAGAGGTCGACCTTGCGCACGTCCACGCCGTCCGGGACGGTCAGCACGGTCGGGGCGAAGTTGAGGATGCTGGTGACGCCGGCCTCCACCAGCCGGTCGCAGACCTGCTGGGCGGCGCCGGGCGGGGTGGTGATCACACCGATCGAGACGTGCTGGCTCTCGACGATCGACTCCAGCTCGTCCATGTGCCGCACCGGCAGGCCGGCCGCGCTGCCGCCGACCACGTTCGGGTCGGCGTCCAGCAGGGCGGCCACCCGGAAACCGCGGGAGGCGAAGCCGCCGTAGTTGGCGAGGGCGTGGCCGAGGTTCCCGATGCCGACGATCACGACCGGCCAGTCCTGGGTCAGGCCCAGCTCGCGGGAGATCTGGTAGACGAGGTACTCGACGTCGTAGCCGACGCCGCGGGTGCCGTAGGAGCCCAGGTAGGAGAAGTCCTTGCGCAGCTTCGCCGAGTTCACGCCGGCGGCGGCGGCCAGTTCCTCGGAGGAGACCGTCGGCACCGAACGCTCGGAGAGCGCGGTGAGCGCGCGCAGGTAGAGGGGGAGGCGGGCGACGGTCGCCTCCGGGATGCCCCGGGCACGCGAGGGTCGGCGCGCGGCGCCCTGGTCGGGCGTCTGCGAACTGCTCTGTGGTGATCGGCCGATTGCCACGGTGCTCCTGTGGGTGAAGCTGGGCTTTGGCGTCCAGGCTATGCGTTTGTGAACGTGTGCACAAAGATGGTGTCCGTTTTGTCCCCGCACAGTGATGCGCATCACGCCGTGGAGCCCATAGCACCGCGCCCTGTCAGGAGGACGGCCGGGGCGGGCACCCCGGGCAGCCACGGGCCGTACGGCGCCTCCCGGCGCACCAGCGGGACGGGCGTGCCAGACGGGCGGGAGCGGGCCCGGCCCAGCCGCGGCCAGGGCACCCGGGCCGCCTCGCGCAGCGGGCCCGCCCAGTCGTCCGGCGGGCAGGACGGGACGCCGACGCAGTGCCGCAGCAGCTCGGCGGTCACCCGGGCGTCGCCCAGCGCGGTGTGCGCCGGGTACCAGCCCAGGCCCGCCGCCTCCACGCAGGCCGCCAGGCCGTGGCCGCGGGCCTGCGGCAGGTGGGCGCGGGCCAGCCGCATCGTGCACAACAGCGGCACGGGCGGCAGCGCGACCCCGATCCGGGCGAACTCGCGATCCAGGAATCCGTGGTCGCAGCTGACGTGGTGACCCACCAGCACCCGGCCGGCCAGCAGCTCCAGCAGCCGCGGGGCGATCTCCCGGAAGCGCGGGGCGCCCTCGACGTCCGCCTGGTGTATCCGGTGCACGTGGGTCGGGCCGACCGGGCCCAGCGGATCGAGCAGGGTGGCGAACTCCGTCTCCGGGCGCAGCCGCTCGTCCAGCAGGACCACCGCGATCTCGACCACCCGGTGCCGCCACGGGCTGCGGCCGGTCGCCTCCACGTCCACCACGGCGAAGCCCCGGGCGCCCGGCGGGGCTTCGGGCGTCCCAGGGGTCGGGCCGGGAAGCATGGCGGCACTCCTCGCGTGCTCAGCCCCCCTCGGGCGCAAACGCGTTCGATCGTAAGCCGACCAACCGGCCCCGGCCCAAGCCGGACCGGGGTGTCTTTGACAACGATTCGGCGAACCGCCCCCGCCGAGTGGCGGGGCGGCAAGCGCGGCGCGCGGGAGCGGTCAGCCGCCGAGGGCGGCGCGCAGGCGGCGCTCGTCGACCCGCCAGAAGTCGTGCTGGCGGCCGTCGATCAGGGTCACCGGGATCTGCTCCCAGTAGCGCCGGTACAACTCCTCGTCCTGGGTGATGTCCTTCTCCTCGAAGGTCGCGCCCAGCTCGCCCGTCACCCGGACGATCACCTCCCGGGCGTCGTCGCACAGGTGGCACCCGGGCTTGCCGACCAGGGTCACGGTGCGGTCGGCCGGCGCGGGCTTCGGGCTCTTGTCACGTCGCAGCAGTGGGCTCACCCGGCCATTGTCCGCCCGCCCGGCGACCGCCCCGGCGGGGCCCGGGACCGCCCGGTGTTCACCGCGCGGGCACGCCGCCGTCACGGCCGTCGCGCGCCCGGCTGGATATGCTCGATGACATGGCCGTGCTCCGAAGGCTCACCCAGGCGAAGCGTTCCACCACCGAGCGGAGCGCCCTGGCGGGCGAGGCTGCCGCCGAGGCGGCGGCAGCCGCGCTGCAGGCCGAGCCGGAGCCGGCCACCGCCCCCACCCCCACGGAGAGCGCCGCGCACGCCGAGCGCACCGACAGCGCCGCGCCCGCCGCGGGCAGGCCCGGCAAGGCGCCCAAGGCCCCGGCCGAGAACCACACCCCCGAGCCGGGCGACCCGCGCGCCGCCGCGTTCTTCGACTGCGACAACACCATCCTGCGCGGGGCCGCGATCTTCTACCTCGGGGTCGGCCTCTACCGGCGCGGCTTCCTCACCCGCCGCGACATCGCCCGGTTCGCCTGGCAGCAGGCCTGGTTCCGGCTGAACGGCGCCGAGGATCCGGAGCACATCTCGGACGCCCAGCACACCGCGCTCGGCCTGGTCGCCGGGAAGCGCACCGCCGACCTGGAGGCGATCTGCGAGGAGGTCTTCGAGCAGGTCGTGGCCGACAAGATCTGGCCCGGCACCCGCGCCCTGGTCCAGATGCACCTGGACGCCGGCCAGCGGGTCTGGCTGGTCACCGCCGCCCCGCTGGAGGTGGCCCGGGTGATCGCCCGCCGGCTCGGCATGACCGGCGCCCTGGGCACCGTCGCCGAGGCCGACGGCGGCCGGTACACCGGCCGGCTGGTCGGCGAGCTGCTGCACGGCCCGGCCAAGGCGGCCGCGGTGCACGCGCTGGCCCGGCACGAGCGGCTGGACCTCGACCGCTGCGCCGCGTACAGCGACTCGGCCAACGACATCCCGATGCTCTCGCTGGTCGGCCACCCGTACGTGGTGAACCCGGACGGCGCGCTGCGCCGCCACGCCCGGGCCCAGGGCTGGCGGGTGCGGGACTTCCGGACCGGCCGGAAGGCGGCCCGGGTGGGGCTGCCGGCCGCGGCCGCGCTCGGGGTGCTCGCGGGTGCGGCGGCCGCCGGGGTGGCCCTGAACCGCCGCCGCCGCTGCGCCTGACGGGCTCCCGCCGCCCCGGTCACGCCTCCTCCGGTCGCGCCCCCTCCGGCGGGCCCGCCCGCAGCCTCCGCACGGCCTCCCTGCGGTCTCCCCGCGCGGGTGACCGGCCGTCAACCAGGCCTCTGACCTGGCCCCTCGTACGGGCGAACTCCCTTTTCCGGTACGGCTTTCCGGTCCAATGAACGAACCTGTCAGCCGGTGACCGGTTCTGATCGTTCGCCAGACCGGGAAAGTCGGGGGTTGCCGGGCCTCAAGACTGGGAAACCACCGGTCCGACCGCCGAATTGGTCACCCTGGGCGCCCGAACGGTCACGTTGAGCCGGATGAACGATGACAGGTCCGGTCAGTGTCAGCCGAATATGCGCGATAAATGGATCCCAAACGACCACTTCGACCACACGGTGTAGCTGTCATTGCACAAAGCGTTATTCTCTCCTGGATGCACGTCACCCACGCGCCCCGCTCGAACGGGCGGCGCGGGAGTGCTCTCCGCGCAGGCGGAGGTGATCCGTCCACAGTTCTGCCTCTGGGAGTCCCGTGTACCCACCCGTCCGGAACGACGCGCCTGCACCCTCCCGCCCGTCGTCCGCGCCCCTGCGCCCCCGCACCGGCCTCCGCGGCCGCCCCGTCGCCGACCGGCAGATCTCCACCGGCCTGGACCTGCTGCGCAACCTGCTCCGCAGCCAGCTCGCCGCCTCGCCCCAACTCGTGCCCGCCGGGGCCCCGTTCGGCCACCCGCACGGCTCCGGCCTGGCGCTGCGCACCACCGCCGCCGGCTCCACCGGCACCGGCTCGCGCGGCCGCACCGGCAGCACCGGCGTCGGCCGCGGCCGCGCCCGGACCGCGCCGAGCCCCGGCTACGAGACCGAGCACAACCCGATCATGGAGCTGGTCGAGCGGGCCCAGGCCGGCGAGAGCGAGGCCTTCGGGCGGCTCTACGACCACTACGCGGACACCGTCTACCGCTACATCTACTACCGGGTCGGCAGCCGGGCCACCGCCGAGGACCTCACCAGCGAGACGTTCCTGCGCGCACTGCGCCGGATCGGCACCTTCACCTGGCAGGGCCGGGACTTCGGCGCCTGGCTGGTGACCATCGCCCGCAACCTGGTCGCCGACCACTTCAAGTCCAGCCGCTTCCGGCTGGAGGTGACCACCGGCGAGATGCTCGACTCCAACGAGTGCGAGCGCAGCCCGGAGGAGTCGGTGCTGGAGTCGCTCTCCAACGCCGCCCTGCTGGACGCGGTGCACCGGCTCAACCCGCAGCAGCAGGAGTGCGTGACGCTCCGCTTCCTCCAGGGGCTCTCGGTGGCCGAGACCGCGCGGATCATGGGCAAGAACGAGGGCGCCATCAAGACCCTCCAGTACCGCGCCGTCCGCACCCTGGCCCGGCTGCTGCCGCCGGACGCCCGGTGAGGCCGCGGTGACCGGAAGCGGCATAGCCGGCGGGCGGCCGGACGGGTCGTCACCATCCGCACCCGACCGACACGTCCGGGTGAACGGTCGATCCGATGATCAGCCGTGCGTAACCCACCGCCCGCACCACTCGTTGGCCAGCGTGCAAGTCCCCACCAGGCGTACGGTCAAGCCGAATTGCGACCTGTCACCCGATGGAGTGGCTTTGGCCCGCCGAGGCAACCGTCCGGCAGGCCGGGGTGTCGACAACGACGAAGGGAGGTGTGGCCCGTGACGGCAAACGTGCTGGAGCACCGACGGGCGAAGGCCTTCGCCGAGGCGCTGGAGGCCCACCGGGCGGAGCAGCGCGGCGCAGCGGACGCCGAATCGGCCAACACCGCTGCCACCGGCGCCGGTTCGGTCGCGATGGCCCAACTGGTCGGCCTGACCGACGCACTGGGCGCGATGCCCGGACCGGCGCTGGACCCGGAGGTACGGACCGTCCAACGCGCCCAGCTGATGGCCGCGTTCGAGCAGGCCTTCGCCGGCGGACCGGGCGCCACGGTGCCCCGCCAACGCCGGCACCGGGCCATCCGGATGGCGCCACGCGGCCGCTGGAGCCGCCGGTTCGCGATCGGCGGGCTGGTCGCCGGACTGGCCGTCGGCAGCCTCGCCGGCGCCGCCGCCGCCAGCTCCAACGCCCTCCCCGGGGACACGCTCTACGGTATGAAGCGCGGCCTCGAAGGGCTCAGGCTCGACCTGGCGGACACCGACTCCGAGCGCGGCGAACTGCTGCTCGACAATGCCGCCACCCGGCTCGGCGAGGCCAAGACCCTGGTCGGCCACCCCGGCCCGGCCACCGGGCTCAGCCCGGGCACCGTCGAACGGGTCCGCCGCGCGCTGGACGACATGCACGCCGACGCCATCAAGGGCCGCGAGCTGCTCCGCTCGGTCTACCGCAGCAACGGCTCGCTCGGCCCGATGCGCGCCCTGGCCGGCTTCGCCCAGGGCGAGGACGGCCGCTGGACCGAACTGGCGGGCCACTTGCCCGTCCAGCTCACCCAGCAGGCCCACCTGGTCGACCAGCTCTTCGACGACATAAGCGAGGACGTCGCGCCCCTGCGCCTGGCCCAGCCCACCGCCAAGAGCGGTGGCCCGGCCGGCACCGGAGCGGGCGGCGACACGGCCGGCCCGGCCACCGGCGGCGCCCCCGCCGACACCCCGGCGAACGGCTCCGGCACCGCGCCCGGCGACGGCCCGGCCCAGGGCGGCGCCACCGGCGCGACCAGCGGCGGCAACAACCGCCCCGGCGGCACCGAGCGGGCCCCCGCCGGCACCGGCGCCAGCACGCCCGGCGGCACCGGCGCCAAGGGCGGCGGCCTGCCCAGCACCCTGCCCAGCAGCGCGCCGGACGCCGTCAACGGGCTCGTCGGGGACCTCACCAGCGGGCTCACCGGCGGCAAGACCTCGCCGAGCGCCGCCCCGGCCCCGCCGCAGGTACCGCAGCCGCCCTCCGGCACACCCAGCGCCCCGGCCGCCGGCCAGCCGCAGGGCGTCGAGGTGCCCCCGCTGATCCCGGGCCTGCTGCCCGGGCTGCGGCTCCTCGGCTGACCGATAGTTGGCCGACAGCTGCTCGACGGTTGCCCGACAACCGACCGGACAGCGCAGGGCCCCGGCGGTCCCTGGAGTTCCAGGGACCGCCGGGGCCCTCGGCCGTGCCTCGCAGGTCCGCCGTGCCCCGGGGGCCACGGAAAAGACCCAAGGGTCACGGGAAAACCTAGAAGAACACCGACCGCCGCTGCACCAGCAGCTTGTAGAGCGTGTGCTGGATCGTCTCGCGCACCTCGTCGGCCAGGTCGAAGACCAGCATCGGGTCGTCCGCCGCCTCCGCCGGGTACCCGTCGGTGGCGATCGGCTCCCCGAACCGGATGGTCCACTTGGTCGGCAGCGGCAGCACGCCCAGCGGCCCCAGCCACGGGAAGGTCGGCGTGATCGGCACGTACGGCAGGCCCAGCAGCCGGGCCAGCGTCTTCACGTTGCCGATCATCGGGTAGGTCTCCTCGGCGCCGACGATCGAGCACGGCACGATCGGCACCTTGGCGCGCAGCGCCGAGGAGACGAAGCCGCCGCGCCCGAAGCGCTGGAGCTTGTACCGCTCGGCGAACGGCTTGCCGATGCCCTTGAAGCCCTCCGGCCAGACCCCGACCACCTCGCCGCGCTCCAGCAGCGCCTGGGCGTCCTCGTTGCAGGCCAGCGTGTGGCCGGCCTTGCGGGCCAGCTCGTTGACGCCCGGCAGCACGAACACCAGGTCGGCGGCGAGCATCCGCAGGTGCCGGCGGTGCGGGTGGTGGTCGTGGATGGCGACCTGGGTCATCAGGGCGTCCAGCGGGATCGTCCCGGAGTGGTTGGCGACGATCAGCGCGCCGCCCTCGGCCGGGATGTTCTCGACGCCCTGGACCTCGATCCGGAAGTACTTCTCGGCCAACGGGCGCAGCAGGGCGAGCAGCACCTCCTCGGTGAGCTCCCGGTCGAAGCCGAACTCGTCCACCTCGTAGTCGCCGGTGATCCGGCGGCGCAGGAAGGCCAGCCCGTCCGCGGCCCGGCCCTCCCAGCCCTTGCCGAACAGCCGGGTGGCCGCCGAACCGAGCTGCCCGGACAGCGCCCCGCCGACGGCGTCGGCGAGCCGGTCGGCGGGCCCGGGGTCGTCGGGGGAGGTCCAGCTGGGGGCGGACTCGATCGGGATGACCCTGGCCTCGCCCGGCGCGTTCTCGGCTGCGGCACTCATCGCGGGTTCAGCTCCTGGGTCGGCGGGGGCGGTCGGTACGGACGGTGGGGACGTCGGCGGCCGGGGCCCGCACCGGGCCGAGCAGGGCGGCCAGCCGGTCGGTGACGGCGGCCAGCCGTTCGGGCGGCAGCAGGCCGGGCCCCTGCGCGGCGGCGAAGTCGGCGAAGGCCTCCGGGGTGGTGAACGCCGGGCGGTAGCCGAGCGTCTCGCGCAGTCGCGCGGTGTCCACCACCCGGCCGTGGGTGAGCAGCCGCAGCTGCTCCGGCGAGACGTCCAGCAGCCGGGTCTGCCGGGCCAGTGCGGCCATCCAGCTGACCGCGGGCAGCAGCAGCGGCACGGTCGGCCGGCCGAGCCGGCGGGCGCACTGGGAGAGCAGCAGGACGCCCTCCCCGGCCACGTTGAAGGTCCCGGTGTTGACGGTGCCCGGCTCGGCCTGGGCGGCGGCCCGGCAGAGCACCGCGACGGCGTCGTCCTCGTGCACGAACTGGAGCCGGGGGTCGTAGCCGAGGACGGTCGGCAGCACGGGCAGCGCGAAGTACTCGCTGAGCGGGGTGTCCGCGCCGGGGCCGACGATGTTGGCGAAGCGCAGGACCGTCACCGCGACGTCCGGGCGGCGCCGGGCGAAGCCGCGGACGTAGCCCTCGACCTCCGCCGCGTCCTTGGCGAAGCCGCCGCCGGGCGGGTTCTTCGGCTGGATGCGCTCGGTGAACACCGCCGGGTCGCGGGGCGCGGAGCCGTAGACGCCGGTGGTCGACTTCACCACCAACCGGCGCACCCCGGGCGCCTTCTGGCAGGCGCCGAGCAGTTGCATGGTGCCGATGACGTTGGACTCCTTCACCGCGGAGCGGTTGGTGGAGCCCAGGCCGGTGGCGCTGACGCTGAGGTGGACCACGGTGTCGACCCGGTGCTCGGCGATCACCCGGGAGACCGCCGGGCGGCGCAGGTCGAGCTGGTGGAAGCGGTACTCGGCGGCCGGTCCGTCCGGTTCCTCGACCGGCAGCCGGGGCGGCTGCACGTCCACGCCGACCACCAGGTCCACGCCCGGACGGCGGCGGACCTCGGCGGCGAAGCGGGCACCGAGATGGCGTGCCACGCCGGTGACGAGCACGACCACGCCCACGGTGTGCACCCCATTCCCTCGACCCGAGCGGCCTGCGTGCACCGTACCGTGCCGCCCCGCCGGGCCGTGAAACGACACCGCCCGCCCAGGCCGAGGCCTGGGCGGGCGGTGGAAGCGCCGGGCGCGCTGAGCGCGGCCGGGGGCGCTTACTTCTTGTTGCGACGCTGAACGCGGGTCCTCTTCAGAAGCTTGCGGTGCTTCTTCTTGGCCATACGCTTGCGACGCTTCTTGATGACAGAGCCCACGGAACAACCCTCGCTCACTGAGACTCTCGCCCGTGAGAGACGGAGTCCATACGACTGACGGACGGCCTAGCCTACCGTCCACGGGCCCAGGGCCGTAATCGTGCTCCCGGTGACCGGGAAACTCGCGGGGAATCCCCGGCGAACGGGGGTGGGATCCGCAGCTGCGGCCCCACCCCCGCCCACCCGGAACTACGCGCTCTCAAGCCTCACGTAGGACTCCTTGAGGTACTCGTGCACCGCCTGCTGGGGCACCCGGAAGGACCGCCCGACCCTGATGGCCGGCAGCTCTCCGCTGTGCACCAACCGGTACACCGTCATCTTCGACACCCGCATGACCGAGGCAACCTCCGCCACGGTCAGGAAGACGACTTCCTGCAAGGGGCGTTCGCCGGAACTCATGACCATCACCCGACCCTTCACCCGTGTGCAAGGCACCGGCTTCCCCTCCGGTGACTCCACCGGCACACGTGTATCCCCAGAGTAGTTATGGGTGGTACCAGTGGGAAGAGGGGAGGTGCGGTCCTCGTACGGTGAGAGATAGGACTGTTGCAGTACGTAGTCGCTCGGCGGAACGCGGGAGCGGGCGTACGCACGTCCCACCTGCACCTGGGCCGGGAGGCCGGTCTCAGGCCAGGAGTCCGAGGTGGGGGAACACCGCTCGGCGGCTGGCGAGGATGGCCTGATCGAGTCGGTCGGCCGGATCGTAACCCGCGTCGAAGTCGCGCCAGACCGGTCGGGCGCCGTCGGTCATCCGCAGCGGGGCGGGCCGGCGGGTACGGCGGTAGACCTCGGCGCGCCAGGACTCGGGGGTCTCGGTGGCCGGGTCGACGGGCCGTCCGGCGGCGGTGGCGACCAGGTGGGTCCAGGTGCGCGGGACGACGTCCACGACGGCGTAGCCGCCCCCGCCGGTGGCGATCCAGCGGCCGCCGGTGAGCTGGTGGGCGAGGTCGTGCAGTTCCTCGGCGATCATCCGCTGGGCGTCCAGCGTGACGGCGAGGTGGGCGAGCGGGTCCTCCAGGTGGGTGTCGGCACCGTGCTGGGTGACCAGGACCTGCGGGCGGAAGGCGGTGAGCAGTTCGGGCACCACGGCGTGGAAGGCCCGCAGCCAGCCGGCGTCGCCGGTGCCGGCCGGCAGCGGCAGGTTGGCGGCGGAGCCGGGGGCGTCCGGGCCGCCGGTCTCGGTGGGCCAGCCGGTCTGCGGGAAGAGCGTGGCGGGGTGCTCGTGGAGCGAGATCGTGAGCACCCGGGGGTCGTTCCAGAAGGCCTGCTGGACGCCGTCGCCGTGGTGGACGTCCACGTCGACGTAGGCGACCCGCTCGGCCCCGAGTTCGAGCAGCCGGGCGACGGCCAGCGCCGGGTCGTTGTAGACGCAGAAACCGGAGGCCCTGCCGGGCATCGCGTGGTGCAGCCCGCCGGCGAAGTTCACGGCGTGCGGGGTCTCCCCGTGCCAGACCGCCTCGGCGGCGGCCACGGACTGACCGGCGATCAGCGCGGAGGCCGAATGGACGGCCGGGAAGGCCCAGTTGTCGTCGGTGCCGAGTCCGTGCCGGGGATCCGACTCGTCAGGGTGGGCGGCGGCGTATTTGACCGCCTCGACGTACTCCCGGGTGTGCACCAGCCGCAGGGTGGACTCGCCGGCGGGCGGTGCGGCCCGCACCGTCACCCCGGGCCCGGCGTCCAGTCCGAGGGCCTCGACCAGGCGCATGGTGAGCGCCAGCCGGGTCGGGTCCATCGGGTGGCCGGGGCCGAAGTCGTAGGCGGTGACGGCCTCGTCCCAGAAGAGGTGCAGGCCGCAGGGGGTGTCACGCTCGGCGTCGGGCATGGCCTCCACCGTAGCGGGTGGGGGTGGCCGGGCCTTGCCCAGGGCGCGCCGGGGGCGGGGCTCAGAGCTCCGGCGGAGGCCCTACAGACAAAACCTTCACGACTTCATATCCTCTCCGCCATGAAGCCATTCAGCGCGCAACGCCTTGGGGTAATTCTCGCTGCATTACTGGGACTTGGCCTGCTCTTTGCCGCCCAGCCGGCCTCCGCCGCGGTCAGCGGCAGCTCGTTCGCCGTCGACAGGAAGACGGCGGCGGCGGGCGACCAGCTGACCCTGACGCTCTCGCTCACCAACACCGAGACCACCGACATCTACTTCGCCTACGAGTTCATCCAGCCGATCTGGCCGGCCAACCAGGAGGCCGGCGCGTTCACGGTCACCGGGTGCTCCGGTGACTCCACCGACTGCGCCTTCGGCGGGAACAACGCGAACTTCCACTTCCGGGCGCCGATCGCCCCGGGCGAGACCCGCACCGTCGCGGTCACCGTCCAGATCACCTCGGCCCCGACCTGGACCGGGCCGTACACCCTGAACTGGGCGCCGTACGTCTACTACGAGTACTACCAGTCGGGTGGCGGAGCCAAGGGGCAGCTCTGGGCCGAGGGCCTGCCCGAGCTGGCCACCGTGATCGGCTGACCCCCCTTCCCGCCCCCGCTCGCCCCCGTCACACCGTGGCGGGGGCGAGCACGGGCGCCGGCGCGAAGCGCTCGGCCAGCGGCAGGACGGCGAGCACCAGCAGCATCGGGGCGAGCAGCGCCCAACGGTACGAACTCGCGTCGGCGATCGTCCCGACCAGCGGCGAACCGATCAGGAAGCCCACGTAGTTGAAGAGGTTCAGCCGGGCCACCGCGGCGTCCGAGTCGGCCGGGAACAGCCGGCCCCCGGCCGCGAACACCTGCGGGATGATCGCGCAGATGCCGAAGCCGAGCACGGTGAACCCGGCGATCCCCACCCAGGCGGCGGGCGCGGCGGCGGCCAGCGCGAAGCCGAGCGCGGCCAGCCCGGCACCGGCCCGGACCACCGGGACGGCGCCCCAGCGCTGCACCGCGCGGTCGCCCAGCGCGCGGCCCAGCAGCATCGCGACCATGTAGCCGAGGTAGGACAGCTTGGCGACGTCCGCGGCGCTGCCCAGGCCGTCGGTGAGGTACTTGACGCTGTAGTTGGAGACCGAGGCGTCCGCGATGTACGCGAAGGCCATCGCCAGGCACAGCGGCAGCAGCGGCCGCCAGGGGATGGACCGCGCGGCGGCCTCGGCGGCCTCCCGGACGGCGTCCCCGAGTTCGGCCGGTCCGGCGAACCGGGTGCCGGTCAGCAGGGCCAGCGGGGCGATCACCGCCGCGACCGTGCCGAACAGCACGGGCAGGCCGAGCTCGTAGTGCGAGCCGAGGCCGGCGAGGGCCGCCCCGAGGATGCCGCCGAGGCTGAACGCGGCGTGGAAGCCGATCATGATCGAGCGGCCGTAGCGGTGCTGCAGGCCCACCCCGAGCATGTTCATACTCGCGTCGAGCGCGCCCACCAGCAGGCCGAACGCCCCGAGCGCGACGGCGAGTTGCCAGAGCGTGTCGCCCAGGCCGGCGCCCGCGAGACTGAGGCAGACCAGCGGCTGGACGACCCGCAGCACGGCCCGCGCGCCGGTGCGCTTCACCAGCCGTTCGGAGGTGATCGAGCCGACGCCGGCGAGGATCGGCACCGCGGCCAGGAAGAGCGGCAGCAGCGCGTCGCTCAGCCCGTACCGGTGCTGGATCTCCGGAATGCAGGTGACCAGCAGCGCGAAGGTGGTGCCCTGGAGCAGGAAGCTGACGGCGAGCGCGGCCCGCCCGGCGCGCAGGCCGGGCGGGATCGCGGGTGACGCGGCACTCATGGCGAACCTCGCTACTGGCCGGTACGACGATGTTGGCGAGAGCGTAGGCGGTGGACCGCGATTGCGGGAGGGGTCGCGCAGGGACTTTCCGCAGCCGGACGGAAGGGCCGGGCGGAACAGGTCGGGCGGAACGGGTCGGCGCAGAGCGGGTCAGAGCAGGGCGGCGACCTCGGCGAGGTCCGCGATCAGCCCGGTGGCCCCGGCCGCGGTCAGCTTCGCCGGGTCGGTGAGCGCCGTGTAGCCGTACACGTCCATGCCCGCGGCCCGGGCCGCCAGCACGCCGTTGGGGCTGTCCTCGACGACCAGGCAGCGGGCCGGGTCGACGCCGAGGGTGCGGGCGGCGTGCAGGAAGAGGTCCGGCGCGGGCTTGCCCACGCCGACGTCCTGGGCGCTGAAGATCCGCTCCTCGGCGACGTACCCGCGCAGGCCGGTGACGTCCAGCGCGGTACGGATCCACACGTGGTGCGCCGACGAGGCCAGGCAGTAGGGGACGGCGCGCTGCCGCACTTCCTTCAGCAGCTGCTCCGCACCCCGGACGGCCGTCAGCTCGGAGCCGAACGCGTCGAAGACCCGGCCGTGGAACAGCTCGTCGAAGCCCTCCGGCAGCGTCGCGCCGTCGTGCCGCTCGGCGATCACGTCGTGGATGCGGTGGGCGGCACAGCCCATGAAGTCCCGGTAGGAGTCCTCGACCGTGGTCGGGTAGCCGAGTTCGGTCAGGTACGCGGCCAGCACCCGGTTGGAGAGCGGCTCGCTGTCCACCAGGACACCGTCGTTGTCGAAGATCACCAGGTCGTAGGCCATGCCGTCGAGCCTACCCAGCCGACTACTTCCCCCCGGAGGCGAGCTCCCGGGAGCGGTCCCGCGCCGCCTCCAGGGCGCCCAGCAGCGCGGCCCGCACCCCGTGGTTCTCCAGCTCGCGGATGGCCGCGATGGTGGTGCCGGCCGGGGAGGTGACGGCCTCGCGCAGCTTCACCGGGTGCTCGCCGGAGTCGCGCAGCATCACCGAGGCGCCGATCGCGGACTGCACGATCAGGTCGTGCGCCACCTGCCGGGGCAGGCCGAGCAGGATGCCCGCGTCCGTCATCGCCTCGACCAGGAAGTAGAAGTAGGCCGGGCCGGAGCCGGAGAGTGCGGTGGCCGCGTCCTGCTGCGCCTCGGGCAGCCGCAGCGCCTTGCCGACCGAGCTGAAGATCTCCTCGGCCCGCTCCAGGTGCTCCTCGGTGGCGTGCGAGCCGCCGGAGATGACGCTCATCCCCTCGTCCACCAGGACCGGCGTGTTGGGCATCACCCGGACCACCGGGGTGCCGGCCGCCAGCCGCTCCTCGAACCAGGCGGTGGGGATGCCGGCCGCGGCCGAGATCACCAGCCGGTCCGCGCCGACGTGCGGGGCCAGCTCCTCCAGCAGAGTGCCCATGTCCTGCGGCTTGACGGCGAGGATCAGGGTGTCGGCGAGCTTGGCGGCCTCGGCGTTGGAGGCGGCCACCACGCCGTAGCGGGCGGCGAGTTCGGCGGCGCGCTCGGGGCGGCGGGCGGTCACCAGGACGTCCGCCGGGTCCTTGCCGGCCCGCAGCAGGCCGGAGAGCAGGGCCTCGCCGATCTTGCCCGTGCCCAGGAAGGCGATCTTCTGTCCGTGTGCTGCGCTGGCGCCCATGGCCGCTCCTTACCTCGGTACTGCGGCCATCCTCGCACCGCGCGGGGGCACCCGCCGGGACCGTCCGACCCGTGGTCGGCGGCGGCGGTGCGTTCGGCGTCCCTAGGGAGAATCTCGGGGGTTTCCCCTATGGCCTCCGGCGCCGCGCGGGAGCACCGTGGAGTCATGGCACACGACGAAATGTCCCGACGTGAGAACCGGCAACTCGCCGCCGCCTCGGCGACCGTGGGACCGTGGCGGACGGCCGCGGGGGTCGGTGCGGTGGTGGGTGCGACCGCCCTGGGGATCGGCGCGATCTCCGGGCACTGGTCCCTGGGCATGCTGGCCGGGCCGGCCGGCTGGGCCCTGTTCTTCTTCTTCCTGGTCGGCACCGTCGGCGGGCAGCTGCGCCGCGACACCTCCGAACGGCGGCTGCGCCGCTGGGCGAACGACCACCCGTGGCAGTCGGCCCTCCCGGCGGCCGGCGGGCTGCTGGTGCTGGACATGCTGGCGCAGCTGCTGCTCGGGGACGCGGGCCTGTTCGGCGCGTTCTTCCTGGCGCTGCTGCCGGCCGGCATCCTGCTGGCCGTCGCCGGGATCGTGGGGTCGGTGAAGCAGGCCCGCACCAAGGACTGACGCCCCCGCAGGGCGCGCCGGACACGGCCGGAACGGAACAGACCGGGACGGATCGCCACGCCCGCGCACGAGTTCACCACAAGGTGTGCCCCCGATCGACGAATCGTCACACCCCGTCGGCATACTGGCGCGATGCCGATAGCCGAAGATCCACAACCGCGCCCCGCCGAGGGCCGTGAGCCGGACGGGTCCGCCCCGTCCGGAGCGGGCGGGAAGGACCCGTTCGCAGACCTCGTCCTGGACGAGGAGTTCGTCAAGGGGGCGGCCGTCACCGAGCAGTCCGGGCGCACCCGGATGCTGGCCGCCCGATGGAAGCACACCCCGCCGGTCGACCCGGGCGGCCGCCGCTCGGTCAACGACGGCCCGGCCAAGGCCGGCCGCCGGTTCGGCCGCACGCCGAAGCCCCCGGTGACCGACCCCTGGGGCAACCCGCGCCCGCGCCGCCGCCGGCTGGACTGGCGCGCGCCGCTGTACGTCGCGCTGACCATCGCGGTGCTGCTCGCGGCCCTGAACCTCGACGGGCTGCGCGGCTGGTACTCCGACCACTACGGCGGGGGCTCCTCGAACGCCCGCACCCCCGTGCCCACCGTCGCCCCGGAGACGGCCCAGCCGACCGCCGCGCCGCCGAAGGTCGACGAGCAGCAGCCGACCGTGGACCACCCGTGGGCCGGTTCCATCGCCGAGGGCTGGCCGAACGGCGCCGAGGCCTTCGTCCTGCCCGACGCCCGGGCCACCGGCGTGTTCTCCGCCGACCAGGTGGGCGCCCAGCTGCAGTTGGTCAAGGACTACCTGACCGCCGCCAACCTGGACCCGCAGGTCATCGCGGGCGGCCGGCCGGAAGCCGCCCTGGCACTGCTGGACCGGGAGGACCGGGACCGCGCGATCAACGCGCTGGCGAACCCCTCCAAGGACACCGACCCGACCACCTGGTTCAGCCGCTTCGACCAGCGCGAGGCCGTCCAGGTGGGCGACACGGTCAAGGTGCAGGGCCGGATCACCTTCGAGGGCGACGGGGACAAGGGCCTGCTCGTCCACGCCGACTTCAGCTACGTGTACGCGATGCGCCCCGGCCCGGACGCCGCCAAGCGCGCCGCGTCACCCCAGCCGCCGACGGGCGGGCAGCCGCCGACGAAGCCGGCCGCGCCGAAGGACGGCACGGCCAAGCCGGTGGGTCTGCTGGTGCCGGCGGCCGACGTGACCGGGGACACCTGGACCACGCGCACGATCGTGCGCCGGGTCGAGAACTTCCGCTTCTACGATCCGGCCCGCTACCGGATCAACCCGAAGAAGCTCGTGTTCGGCGAGGGCGGCGGGTCGGAGTCCGCCAACTCGTCCTGCGACGTCTACGACGGCTACTACCACCCGCAGTTCGACCAGTTCGCGGCGCAGTCGCCGGACACCCCGGGCAGCCGCCCGACCGGCCCCACGACCGACCCGTACGACCGCCACAAGGACCTGTCGACCCGCGACGAGTGCGGCGCGGCCAGCCGCCTCTGAGGCTCAGCCCTTGCGCTTGCCCCGGCCCGGCGCCTTGGCGCCGGGCCGGCCGCTGCGGCCCGCCTGGCGCTTCTCGTACTGGGCGACGGCCCGCTCGTACGAGGACCGCCTGACCGTCTCGCCGGGGGCCTCGACCAGGCTGCGGGCGAAGTAGGCGGCCAGGCTGCCGGCGCCGCCGATGAGCCAGACCGCGCCGAGCGACTTGTCCTCGGCCATCCAGCCGCTCAACTGGTCCTTGCCCTCGGTGAGGACCTTCCAGGTGCGCATGACGCACATCATCGAGCAGACCGCGATCGCGGCCGTCAGCAGCCCGTTCAGGAAGCCGCCGCCGTCGGAGAGGGCGACGCCCTCGACGCCGAAGCGCAGCAGCAGGACGGCGGCGGCGGTCGCCACCAGCGCGCCCGCCGACACGGCGACGCGGCGCAGCCAGTAGCCGTTGTCCCGGTTCACCCAGGTGGTGCCGAACCAGCGGATCGGCTCCGGCTCGGGGGCGCCGGCGGGCTTGGGTGCGGGGGTGGGGGGCTGCTCGCTCACGGGGTCGATTATCACCCAACGCGCGAGGAGCCGCCCCGGCCTGCGGGACGGCTCCTGCGGTACTGCGGTGCTGCGGGGCTCAGCCGAGCTTGGTGACGTCGCGGACAGCGCCCTTGTCGGCGGAGGTGGCCATCGCGGCGTAGGCGAGCAGGGCCTGGCTGACCTGGCGGTCGCGGTTCTTCGGGCGGTAGCCGCCCGCGGCCTCCAGGGCGCAGCGGCGCTCGGCCAGGACCTCGTCCGGCACCTCCAGGGAGATGCTCCGGCCCGGGATGTCGATGGCGATGGTGTCGCCGTCCTCGACCAGGGCGATGGTGCCGCCGGAGGCGGCCTCCGGGGAGGCGTGGCCGATGGACAGGCCGGAGGTGCCGCCGGAGAAGCGGCCGTCGGTGACCAGCGCGCAGGCCTTGCCGAGGCCGCGGCCCTTGAGGAAGGACGTCGGGTAGAGCATCTCCTGCATGCCCGGGCCGCCCTTGGGGCCCTCGTAGCGGATGACGACGACGTCGCCCTCCTTGACCCGCTTGGCGAGGATCGCCTCGACGGCGTCGTCCTGGGACTCGACGACCACGGCCGGGCCGCTGAAGGTCCAGATCGACTCGTCGACGCCGGCGGTCTTCACGATGCAGCCGTCCTCGGCGAGGTTGCCGTGCAGGACGGCGAGGCCGCCCTCGACCGAGTAGGCGTGCTCGACGCTGCGGATGCAGCCCTTGGCGGCGTCGGTGTCCAGCGACTCCCAGCGCTCCGACTGCGAGAAGGCCTCGGCGGAGCGGACGCAGCCGGGGGCGGCGTGCCACAGTTCGACGGCCTCGGCGGAGGGCGAACCGCCGCGCACGTCCCAGGTCTTGAGCCACTCGGCGAGCGAGTCGGAGTGGACGGTGTGGACGTCCTCGTTGAGCATTCCGCCGCGGTACAGCTCGCCGAGGATGGCGGGGATGCCGCCGGCCCGGTGCACGTCCTCCATGTAGTACGAGCCGTTGGGCGCGACCTTGGACAGGCAGGGGACCCTGCGGGAGACGGCGTCGATGGCCCGCAGGTCGAAGTCCAGCTCGGCCTCCTGGGCGGCGGCGAGCAGGTGCAGGATGGTGTTGGTCGAGCCGCCCATGGCGATGTCCAGGGCCATGGCGTTCTCGAAGGCGGCGCGGGTGGCGATCGCGCGGGGCAGCACCGAGGCGTCGTCCTGGCCGTAGTGGCGGTCGGCGATCTCGACGACCGTCCGCCCGGCCCGCTCGTACAGGGCCTTGCGGGCGGTGTGGGTGGCGAGGACGGAGCCGTTGCCGGGCAGCGAGAGGCCGATGGCCTCGGTGAGGCAGTTCATCGAGTTGGCGGTGAACATGCCGGAGCACGAGCCGCAGGTGGGGCAGGCGTTCTCCTCGATGATCGCGATGTCCTCGTCGGAGACGTTCTCGTTGGCCGCCTGGGAGATCGCGTCGATCAGGTCGAGCCTGCGCACGGTGCCGTCGACGAGGGTGGCCTTGCCGGCCTCCATCGGGCCGCCGGAGACGAAGACGGTCGGGATGTTGAGGCGCAGCGCGGCCATCAGCATGCCCGGGGTGATCTTGTCGCAGTTGGAGATGCAGATCAGCGCGTCGGCGCAGTGCGCGTTGACCATGTACTCGACCGAGTCGGCGATCAGGTCGCGCGAGGGCAGCGAGTAGAGCATGCCGCCGTGGCCCATCGCGATGCCGTCGTCCACGGCGATGGTGTTGAACTCGCGCGGGATGCCGCCCGCCTGCTTGATCGCCTCGGAGACGATCCGCCCGACCGGCTGGAGGTGGGTGTGGCCCGGGACGAACTCGGTGAAGGAGTTGGCGACCGCGATGATCGGCTTGCCGAAGTCCTCGCGGGCTACGCCGGCGGCCCGGAGAAGCGCCCGGGCGCCTGCCATGTTGCGACCATGGGTGACCGTACGGGACCTCAGCTCGGGCACTGTGCTCCACTCCTTCGGGGCTCTCGCCGGCGCCCCGCCGGTAGGAGGATGCGGGGGCCGCTGTGGCTACCGAGCCTACGCCCGACGTCCAGGCGGCGGACGGTCCGTCCGCGATGCGGGCACGCGGGCGGGCCGTCCGGGCGAGGGTCGGGCGGGGTGCGGGTCGGCCGGGGTGCGGGTCAGGCCGGGGTGATGCCCACCGCCAGTTCCAGGACGTAGGGCTCGACCACCCAGCCGTCCGGGAACTCGGCGATCATCGCCTGCCGCTCGACGGCCAGCACCGGTTCGCGCTCGGCAGGGGGGAGCGAGGCCATGAACGAGCGGGAGACCAGGTCGTCGAGCACGTGGTCCACGGTGATCCGCCGCTCCCAGCGCAGCACCGCGCGTTCGACCCTCAGCCCGGCCGGGGCGAGCAGGGCGATGAACTCGGCCGTCCGGCCGTAGCCGTGGTAGTTGGGCAGCGCGGCACTCAGCCGCTCGGCCCGGGCCCGGACCCAGGGCACGGTCTCGTCGTGCACGTTCCACCAGACGGCGAGGGCGCCGCCGGGCCGCAGCACCCGGATCGCCTCGGGGATGGCCCGTTCGGTGCGGGTCCAGTGGAAGGACTGGGCGTAGCTGATCAGGTCCGCGGAGTTGTCGTGGAACGGCAGTTCGTCACCGCCGGCCCTGACCAGCGGCAGGCCCGCCGAGGAGGCCAGGAACTGGGCGGCCATGCCCGCGTTGGGCTCCACCGCGACGACGTCGGCGCCGCGCGCGGCCAGCAGCCGGGTGGCGATGCCGGTACCGGCGCCGACGTCCAGCACCCGGGCCCCCTTGAGGCTGCGGCCGGACAACCGCTCCAGCGCCTCGAACAGCCCGTCCGGGTAGCCGGGGCGGGCCCGGTCGTACTCCGCGGCGACCCCGCCGAAGCTCTGGGCGATCTCCCGGAAGTCCTGTTGGTCCGTCATCTCTCCCCTTACGCAAGGAAGTTCGCACCCAGCCGGGCGCGGTTCCTCAGCGTACGCGCGAGGGGGTGGCCAGGTGCAAGCGGGTGAAGGCGAGGGCCTCGGCCAGGT
The DNA here is from genome assembly GCF_044760075.1 of Kitasatospora sp. NPDC098663. Taxonomy (NCBI): domain Bacteria; kingdom Bacillati; phylum Actinomycetota; class Actinomycetes; order Kitasatosporales; family Streptomycetaceae; genus Kitasatospora; species Kitasatospora sp. NPDC098663. Next base: position 112,624 of record NZ_JBIWAP010000007.1, read on the forward strand.
CGGCCTCGCGTTCGGCGGGGGACGCGGCGCGGCGGGTGTTGACCTCCAGCACCACGTGGCCGTCGAAACCGGTACGGGCCAGGTGCTCCAGCAGTTCGGCGCAGGGCTGCTTGCCGCGGCCCGGGATCAGGTGCTCGTCCTTGCCGGAGCCGCTGCCGTCGGCGAGGTGGATGTGGGCGAGCCGGTCGCCCATCCGCTCGACCATGGCGAACGCGTCGATCCGGGAGGTGGCGACGTGCGAGAGGTCGATGGTGAAGTGCCGGTACTCCTCGTCGGTGACGTCCCAGCCCGGGGCGTAGGCCAGCACCTCGCGGTCGCGGTACCGCCACGGGTACATGTTCTCCACCGCGAAGCGGACGTCGGTCTCGCCCGCCATCCGGTTGATGCCCGTCACGAAGTCCCGGGCGTACTGGCGCTGCCAGCGGAACGGCGGGTGGACCACGACGGCGCTCGCACCGAGCTTCTCGGCCGCCGCCCGGGCGCGGACCAGCTTGGTCCACGGGTCGGTGGTCCACACCCGCTGGGTGATCAGCAGGCACGGCGCGTGCACGGCCAGGATCGGCAGCTGGTGGGCGTCGGAGAGGCGGCGCAGGGCCTCGATGTCCTGGCTGACCGGGTCGTTCCAGACCATCACCTCGACCCCGTCGTAGCCGAGCTTGGCGGCCAGCTCGAAGGCGACGGCGGTGCCCGCCGGGTACACCGACGCGGTGGACAGGACCACCTTGGTGTCGGGGATGTGCAGGGTCGGGTGCGAGGGCAACACCAGCCGGTCGGTGGTGCGCAGCAGCGGCGGGCGGGCGGCGTCGCGCCGGGCGGCCTTGACCGAGCGCACCGACTGGACGGCGGCCTTGGCGGCGCCGGCGGCCCGGGCGGTGCGGGTCTCCCGGGGGGCGGCGGTCGCGGCGGCCTTCCGCGTTCCGGACTTCCTCGCCTCGGGCTTCGTCCCGGCGGGCTTGCTCGCCTCGGGCTTCGTCCCGGCGGGCTTCGTTCCGGTGGACTTCCGCGCTTCGGACGCGTCCCCCGCGGGCTGCTTCGCCCCGGGCGCGGACGGCTTCTCGGCGCCCTTGCGCGCGGTGCTCTTCCGCGCGGTGCGCCGGGCCGCCTCGACGGCCTTCGCGGCCTGCGCCCCGGTGGCTCCCTTGACGGCCTTGCCGAGTTTGCGGCGCGGGCTGTCCGGCCGCGGCTGCCCGTCCCCGGGAGCGCGGCCCTCCCGCGTCCCGTCCTCGCCCGCTGGTTGCGCCACGGGAGACAGCGTATGCGGACCGCGCTCCGAACGGGACCGGATCCCCGGCCGGCCCCGGCGAGCCGCCGGACGGGCCATCGGGCCGCCGGTGCGGAGCCCTACGGGGTGAGGGCGGGGCGGCGGCGGTCCGCCGCGCCGTCCATGGCGTCCAGGCGGCGCAGGATGATGCCCTCGCGCAGCGCCCACGGGCAGACATCCAGCTCGTCGAGGCCGAACAGGTCCATCGCGGCGTCCGCGACCAGCGCCCCGGCCAGCAGCTGCCTGGCGCGGCCCTCGGAGACGCCGGGGATCCGCGCCCGCTCCTCGACGGTCATCGAGGACAGTCGCGGCAGCCAGGCGGACAGCCCGCTGCGGGTGAGCCGGCGGTCGGCGTACGGGCCGGCGTCGGCGGGGGCGGCGCCGGTCATCCGGGCCAGCTGCTTGAAGGTCTTGGAGGTGGCGACGGCGTGCTGCGGCGCGCCGAGCCGGGCGACCTCGCCCACGACGGTGGCCATCTCGGCCCGGATGTGGCGTCTCAGCCCGCGCAGCCCGTCCGGGTCGGCGACGTCGCCGGGCAGCCAGCGGGCGGTGAGCCGGCCGGCGCCCAGCGGCAGCGAGCAGGCGACGTCGGGCTGCTCGTCCAGGCCGCAGGCGATCTCCAGCGAGCCGCCGCCGATGTCCAGGTTGAGCAGTCGACCCGAGGACCAGCCGAACCAGCGCCGGACGGCCAGGAACGTGAGCCGGGCCTCGTCCTGCCCGGACAGCACCCGCAGCTCCACCCCGGTCTCCGCGGCGACCCGGCGCAGCACCTCTTCCCCGTTGGCGGCCTCCCGGACGGCGGAGGTGGCGAACGGCAGGATGTCGACGACGCCCTTGTCCTCCGCGACCCGCAGCGACGAGGCGACGTGGCCGACCAGCCGCTCGACGCCCGCCTCGCTTATCGCGCCGTCGTCGTCGAGCAGTTCGGCCAGCCGCAGTTCGGCCTTGTGCGAGTACGCGGGCAGCGGGGCGGCACCCGGATGGGCGTCCACCACGAGGAAGTGGACGGTGTTGGAACCTACGTCGAGTACACCGAGTCGCATAACTCTCCACGCTACGCGATCCGGCCCCGGGGGAAACCGGTCTCGACCGTCTTCACACCGGTCCCGGCCGTACCCCGCCTCCGGCGACCGGACGCGTCAGTGGCCGCGCGGTCCGGCCCGGCGCTCGGGGCGGCAGTTGGTGTCCACCCAGCGACGGGCCCGGCCCGGGGTGTCGGTGATCAGGCCGTCGGCGTCCCGGGCCGACATCAGCTGCCAGGACTCCTCGTCGTCGAGCGTCCAGACGTACACCTCGCGGCCCGCCTTGCGCTCGGCGGCGATCCGGGAGGCGCTGGCCAGCGCCGCGTCCAGGGCGATGCCGCGCAGCGGCAGGTCACCCGGGTCCTCGGCGATGGCGGAGCCCTGGATCAGCACGACCGGCAGGGCGGGCGCGGCGGCGTGGGCCTGGCGCAGGTGCTCCGCCGAGAACGAGTAGAGGACGACCCGGGCGCCGCTGGCGGCGGCGATCCGGGCGATCCGGGTGACGTCCTCGGCGCGCTGCCACTTGATCTCCATCAGCAGGGTGGCGTTGCTGTCGGAGAGGCGTTCGAGCAGTTCCTGGAGGGTGGGGACGGGCTCGGTGGGGCCGGGGCCGACGGTCACCCGCAGGGCGGCGATCTGGGCGGCGGTGAGGTCGGCGATGGCGCCCTTGCCGTTGGTGGTGCGGTCCACCGTGGGGTCGTGCATCAGCACCGGGACGCCGTCCCGGGTGGTCTGGACGTCGGTCTCCAGCCAGTCGGCGCCCTGGTCGAGGGCGGTCTCGAAGGAGGCCATGGTGTTCTCGGGGGCGTTGCGCGGGGTGCCCCGGTGGCCGATCACCACCGGGGCGTCGCACAGCGGAGCGGCGGCGGCCGACCGGGCCCGCAGGGCGGGCGCGGAGGCGCACCCGGCGGCCAGGACCGCGAGGGCGGCGAGGACGGCCGTCTGGGCGGCGCGGGGCGAGGCGGTCACGGCTCGGGGCTCCAGTGGTGATCCGGGGTGTTCCAGGGCATCCAATACGGGTCAACGCGAGATCATCAAACTGATCTGACAACCCGACAGTGCCGCCCGGTTCCCTCCAGCCTGCGGTCGGTCGGCCGCCGCCGGCGCCGCGGCGCAGCCCGGATCACCCGGACGGGTCCGGGCAGGCCGCCCCGAAGGCTCTACCCTTGCCGGGTGGCACCAGCAGAAACGTCCAAGAAGAAGTCCAAGGCCTCCCCCGCCCCCGTCGACCTGGCGATGCCGACCCTGCGCGGCGAGGCCCCGCTCGGCGGGATCCCGCGTGACGAGGTCCCGCTCGACTTCCCGCGCGCCTGGGTCGAGTTCGCCGACCCCGACGACGAGGAGCAGGTGTTCCGCTGTGACCTCACCTGGCTGACCTCCCGCTGGGGCTGCGTCTTCGGCCAGGGCTGCCACGGCATCCGCGAGGGCCGCGGCGAGTCGGACGGCTGCTGCACGCTGGGCGCGCACTACTCGGACGAGGACGACGAGAAGCGCGTCCTCGGCCACGCGGCGCGGCTGACGCCCGAGCTGTGGGAGAACTTCGCGCACGGCACCGACGCCGCGGGCCGGATCACGTCCGACGGCGGCATCACCATGCTCGACGAGGACGGCGACCGCCAGACCCGCCGGGTGGGCGGGGCGTGCATCTTCGTGAACAGCCCCGGCTTCGCGGGCGGCGCCGGCTGCGCGCTGCACGCGCTGGCGCTCAAGGAGGGCCGGGAGCCGCTGGAGACGAAGCCGGACGTCTGCTGGCAGCTGCCGGTCCGCCGCACCTACGACTGGATCGACCGGCCGGACGACACCCGCTACCTCCAGGTCTCGATCGGCGAGTACGACCGCCGCGGCTGGGGCCCGGGCGGCCACGACCTGCACTGGTGGTGCACCGGCAGCCCGGCCGCGCACCAGGGCCCGGACCCGGTGTACGTCAGCTACCGCCCCGAGCTGACCGAGCTGATGGGCAAGGCGGCGTACGACGTGCTGGCCGGCCTGTGCGCGGAGCGGATCGCCACCAAGGGCGACCGCAAGGTGGCCCCGCACCCGGCCGACCCGGTCAAGCGGCCGAAGAAGGGCTGAGCCGGAGCAGGGCTGGGCCGGAGCAGGGCTGGGCTCGGAAAGCACCGGCCCTGCGCAGGCCCGGCCCGCGAAGGGCCGGGCCCTACTTGTCGATGTCCCCGACGACGAAGAACATCGACCCGAGGATCGCCACCATGTCCGCGACCAGCGTCCCGGGCAGCAGCTCGGTCAGCGCCTGGACGTTGTTGAAGGAGGCCGAGCGCAGCTTGAGCCGCCACGGCGTCTTGTCGCCGCGCGAGACCAGGTAGTAGCCGTTGATGCCGAGCGGGTTCTCGGTCCAGCAGTAGGTGCTGCCCTCGGGGGCCTTGAGCACCTTGGGCAGCCGCTGGTTGACCGGGCCGGGCGGCAGGGTGGCGATCTTGTCGAGGCAGGCGTCGGCGAGGTCCAGCGAGTTGAGGGTCTGCTCCAGCAGGCACTCGAACCGGGCCAGGCAGTCGCCCTCCTCGCGGGTGACCACGGTGAGCACCTGCCGCAGTTCGTCGGAGCCGTACGCGAGGTAGGGCTCGTCGCGGCGCAGGTCGAAATCGAGGCCGCTGGCGCGGGCGATCGGGCCGCTGACGCCGTACGCCTGGGCCTGGGCCCGGGTGAGGGTGCCGACGCCGGCGGTGCGGGCGCGGAAGATCTCGTTGCCGAGGACGAGCTCCTCGAAGACCGGCAGCTGGGAGCGGACGGTGGCGACGGCGGTGCGGACACGGCCGAGCCAGCCGGCCGGGATGTCCTCCTTGAGGCCGCCGACCCGGTTGAACATGTAGTGCATGCGCCCGCCGGACGCCTCCTCCAGGACGTGCTGGAGGTCCTCGCGGCTGGTGAAGGCGTGGAAGATCGGGGTGATGCCGCCGAGTTCCAGCGGGTAGGAGCCGAGGAACATCAGGTGGTTGAGCACCCGGTTGAGTTCGGCGAGCAGGGTGCGGATCCACACCGCCCGCTCGGGGACCTCCATGCCGAGCATCCGCTCGACGCCGAGGACGACGCCGAGCTCGTTGCCGAAGGCGGAGAGCCAGTCGTGCCGGTTGGCCAGCATGATGATCTGCCGGTAGTCGCGGGCCTCGAACAGCTTCTCCGCGCCCCGGTGCATGTAGCCGATCACCGGCTCGGCGGTGATGATCCGCTCGCCGTCGAGCACCAGCCGCAGCCGCAGCACGCCGTGCGTGGCGGGGTGCTGCGGGCCGATGTTGAGCACCATGTCGGTGGTGCCCGCCTCGCCGGTGAAGTTCTCGGCTCCCGCCCCGATGCCGACCGTGGTCTCCCTCATGGGGTCAGAGTCTGCCACCCCGGGAGGGCGGCCAGGGCCTCCGGTACCGGCATGCGGACGGCCTGGGCGAGCCAGCCGAAGGCGCCGAGCCCGGCCGGGTCGGTCAGTTCGGCGCCCTCGCCGGCCCCGCCGAGCGCCCGCAGGTAGCCGACCGGGTCGGTGGAGGCGAGCGCGAGCGGCGGCCGGGCGCCGTTCACGCCGAGGGCGCGCAGGGCGTCCCGCTGGGTTGTCCACAGGCTGTGGAGACCGGGTGCGGCGGCGGAGTCCAGGGCGACGTGCGCGGTGACGTCGCAGGAGCCGTCCGGCACCGGCGACACCTCGCGGCCGCCCCGGAAGCCGGTGAGGGTGCCGAACAGCGGACGCCGGTCGGCGGTGTGCCCGTAGTCGACGGCGACGGCCAGGCCGCGCTCCAGCCCGGCGACGGCCCGCGCCCAGGCGGCATCCCGGGTACCGCCGAACTCCACGAAGTCCCCGGGGTGCCCGACCGGCCACCAGCGTTCGGCCCAGGCCGCGTCGGCCGCCGAGGCGGGCCCGCCGAGCCGCTCCCCGCCGGTCGCGGTGTCCACCTCCCGGTAGCGCAGCACCCCGTCCTCGTCGACCTCGCCGACGTCCAGCGGCACGTTGTCCAGCCATTCGTTGGCGAACAGCAGCCCGGTGAGGCCGCGCGGCACCTCGTCCGTCCACAGGGCTGTGGACGGCAGGCCCGCCGGGCGCGGCGCGATCTCCACGCCGTACGGACGCAGCCGCGCCAGCACCTCGCCGGGCAGTTCGGCCAGCACCCCGGTGAGCAGTTCGCCGCGTCCGGCCCCGACGTCGACGAGGGCCAGCTCCTCCGGACGGCCTAGGGCGGCGTCAACCTCCAGCAGCAGCCGGGCCACCGCGCGGGCGAACCGCGGCGAGGCGTGCACCGAGGTGCGGAAGTGCCCGGCCGGGCCCTCCGGCCTGCGGTAGAAGCCGCCGTCCGGGTCGTACAGCGCCTGCTCCATGGCGGGCGCCCACCGCATCCAAGTCATAGCGCGGGACGCTACCCGGAGCCGGGCGCGCCCTCCCCACCGGTACGGTGCGTCTCCGACCTACGGAGTAGGACGGATCGCCCTACCGGCGGACCTGAACACGCCAGGTGACTGCCTAGGCTGGAGACGTGCATCGACTCAACGCCTGGCTCCGCCGTCACCCCGTGGTGGTCGACGCCGCCTGGGCTGCGATGGTGCTCTTCGCCGGCCTGCTGCCGAACGACAGTTTCAGCGACGGCTGGCGCTTCGACGCACAGATCCTGATCGCGGTGCTGCTGCCCGCGCTCATGGTCTTCCGCCGACGCTTCCCCGACGTCACCGTGGCGGCCGCCACCGGCCTGGGCCTCGGCCAGGTGGCCGCCGACGTCCTCCCGGCCGCCTCCTCCATCGCCTACCTGGTGTTCGCGTACACCGGCGCCGCCTTCGGCCAGAAGTGGACGTCCCGGCTGGCGCTGGTCGCCGGGCTGGCCGCCGGACCCCTGGTGTTCTGGCAGCTCCACCCGCTGAAGACGGTCTCCAACGGCGCCGGGGACTTCCACACCCGCCCGTACTCCTTCGCCGAGGCCGCGCTGATCACGCTGCTGATGAGCACCCCGTTCATCCTGTGCTGGGCGTGGGGCCGGCTGACCAGGGTGCGCCGCGCGTACCTGACCGAGCTGGAGGACCGCGCCGCCCGGCTGGAGCGCGAGCGGGACGCCCAGTCCAAGGTGGCGGTGGCCGCCGAGCGCGCCCGGATCGCCCGCGAGCTGCACGACGTGGTCGCGCACAACGTCTCGGTGATGATCGTCCAGGCCGACGGCGCCGCGTACGTGCTCGACAACTCGCCGCAGCAGGCGAAGGAGGCGCTCGGCACGATCGCGTCCACCGGCCGGCAGGCGCTGGTCGAGATGCGCCGCCTGCTGGGCGTGCTGCGCACCGCCGACACCGCCGAGGAGTACGTGCCGCAGCCGGGCGTCGAGGAACTGCCGGAGCTGCTGGAGCAGGTCCGCACGGCCGGGCTGCAGGTGGACTACGCGACCTCCGGGCACCCGCGCGAGCTGCCGCGCGGCGTCGAGCTGACGGTCTACCGGATCGTCCAGGAGGCGCTGACCAACGTCCGCAAGCACGGCGGCCCCGACGTGCACGCCCGGGTCGCGGTCGACTTCGGCGAGCGCGAGCTGGCCGTCCTGGTCGAGGACGACGGCCGCGGCAGCACCGACGAGCACCTGGCCACCGGCGGCACGGACGGCCTCGGCCACGGCCTGATCGGCATGCGCGAGCGGGTCGGCATGGTCAGCGGCAGCCTCGACGTGGGCCCCCGCCCCGGCGGCGGCTTCCGGATCCGCGCCATCCTGCCGCTCAAGGCGGCCCACTAACCCCCCGGTCCCCCCGACGCCCTCTGAAGGAGCCACCTTGACCATCCGCGTGATGCTCGTCGACGACCAGGAACTGCTGCGCACCGGTTTCCGGATGATCCTGCAGTCGCAGGGCGACATCGAGATCGTCGCCGAGGCCGGCGACGGCGCCCGGGCCCTGGAGCAGCTGCGGCACACCGAGGTGGACGTGATCCTGATGGACGTGCGGATGCCTCGCCTGGACGGGGTGCAGACCACCCGCCGGATCTGCCTCGCCGAGGACGGCAGCCCCGTGCCCAACGCCCCGCACGTGCTCATCCTGACCACCTTCGACCTGGACGAGTACGCCTTCGCCGCGCTCAAGGCCGGCGCCAGCGGCTTCCTGCTCAAGGACGTCCCGCCGACCGAGCTGGTGGCCGCGATCCGCGCGGTGCACGGCGGGGACGCGGTGGTCGCGCCGACCACCACCCGCCGCATGATCGACCGCTTCGCCGAGGTGCTGCCGACGCCGCAGAGCGCGCCCGGCGCGGACGCCCTCGGGCCGCTGACCGAGCGGGAGCGGGAGGTGTTCCTGCTGGTCGCCCAGGGGCTGTCGAACGGCGAGATCGCGGCCCGGCTGGTGCTCTCCGAGGCCACCGTGAAGACCCACGTCGGCCGGATCCTGGCCAAGCTCGGCCTGCGCGACCGGGTCCAGGCCGTGGTGCTCGCCTACGAGGCCGGGCTGATCCGGGCCGGGGCGACGGACTGAGCGCCCCGGGCGCCCCCGGGCATCCCGTGGAGCACCCCGTGGAGGACGGGCTGAGCGCCCGTAGAATGGGCCGGTACGTCCGGTACCCGAAGAGGACCGGAACGAGGAGCTAAGGACGAGGGCCGGGCCGTGAACACGTCCGACAGTGCCGACCACGCCGCCGACGGCGGGTTCGCCCCGCTCGCCGACGGCTTCGGCGATCCGAGCCGCCTGAACGACCCGGGCCACCCGAGCTACCGCGACGACCCGGCCGACCCCGGCAACCGCCCGGCCCGGCTGGCCGTCGGCGTGGTCGGCACCGGCCGGGTCGGCCCGGCGCTGGGCGCCGCCCTGCAGCTCGCCGGGCACACCGTGGTCGCCGCCTCCGGGGTGTCCGCCACCTCCCGCCGCCGCGCCGAGGCGCTGCTGCCGGGGGTGCGGATCGTCACCCCGCCGCAGGTGCTGGCCGCCGCCGACCTGGTGCTGCTCACCGTGCCGGACGACACCCTGGCCGACCTGGTGGCCGGTCTCGTCGCGACCGGCGCCGTCCGCCCCGGGCAGCTGCTGGTGCACACCTCCGGCGCGCACGGCGTCGGCATCCTGGAGCCCGCCACCCTGGCCGGGGCGCTGCCGCTGGCGCTTCACCCCGCGATGACCTTCACCGGCACCTCCGTCGACCTGGACCGGCTGGCCGGCTGCCCGTTCGGGGTGACCGCCCCCGAGGAGCTGCGGCCGGTCGCCGAGGCGCTGGTGGTGGAGATGGGCGGCGAGCCGGAGTGGGTGCCGGAGCAGGTCCGCCCGCTCTACCACACGGCCCTCGCGCACGGCGCGAACCACCTGGTCACCCTGGTCGCGCAGGCGATGGACCTGCTGCGCACGGCCGGCGTCGCCGAGCCCGGCCGGCTGCTCGGCCCGCTGCTCGGCGCCGCCCTGGACAACAGCCTGCGCTCCGGCGACGCGGCCCTCACCGGCCCGGTCGCCCGGGGCGACGCGGGCACCGTACGGCGCCACCTGGCGCAGCTCAGTACGGTGTCCCCGGACATCCCGGCGGCCTACCGGGCGATGGCCCGCGCCACCGCGCAGCGGGCGCTCGCCAACGGGACGATCGACGAAGCGTCGGCGGCGGCGCTGCTGGACGTACTGAACGAGGAGAATCGCTAATGGCACGCGGAAAGCAGCCGGTCAGGACCCAGCGGGCGCCGAAGGTCCACCGGGCCGTCGTCACCCGCACCGTGGACGACTTCGAGGCCGCGTTCTGGCCGGACGAGCGCCCGGTCGACAACGCCGTCGTGATGACCATGGGCGCGCTGCACGAGGGCCACGCGGCGCTGATCCGGGCCGCCCGCAAGCAGGTCGGCCAGGAGGGCCGGGTGGCGGTGACGGTCTTCGTCAACCCGCTGCAGTTCGGCCCGGCCGAGGACCTGGAGCGCTACCCGCGCAGCCTGGACGAGGACGTGAAGCTGGCCGAGGAGAACGGCGCCGACGTGGTGTTCGCGCCCTCCGTCGACGAGGTGTACCCGAACGGCCGGCCGCAGGTGCGCCTGTCGGCCGGCCCGATGGGCGAGCGCTTCGAGGGCGCCACCCGCCCCGGCCACTTCGACGGCGTGCTGACCGTCGTCGCCAAGCTGCTGCACATCACCGACCCGGACTTCGCGTTCTTCGGCGAGAAGGACGCGCAGCAGCTCGCGATCATCCAGCGGATGGTCGCCGACCTCGACTTCGACGTCGAGGTGGTCGGGGTGCCGACCGCCCGCGAGGAGGACGGGCTGGCGCGCTCCTCGCGCAACCGCTACCTCTCCGCCGACGAGCGCGAGCAGGCCCTCGCCCTCTCCAAGGCGCTGTTCGCCGGCCGGGACGCCGCCGCCCAGGGCCCGAAGGCCGTCCGCGAGGCCGCCTCGGCCGTCCTGGACGCGGCCGAAGGCATCACCATCGACTACCTCGCCCTGATCGACCCGCACGACTTCAGCGAAGCGGCGGACGACTTCCAGGGCGCGGCGGTGCTGGCCGTCGCCGCGAAGGTGGGTTCCACCCGCCTGATCGACAACGTCCACGTCATCTGCCGCTAGGGCCTGTCCGGGCTCAGGCAGCTGACCACCCGGCACGGAACCGTTCGGCAAGAGCTCCCCTTTCAGGCATGCACTCACAGGAGGCGTGACCCGCAATGCTCCGCACCATGCTCAAGTCCAAGATCCACCGGGCCACCGTGACCCAGGCCGACCTGCACTACGTCGGCTCCGTCACGGTGGACGAGGACCTGCTCGACGCCGCCGACCTGCTCCCCGGCGAGCTGGTCCACATCGTCGACATCGACAACGGGGCCCGGCTGGAGACCTACACCATCGCCGGCCCGCGCGGCTCCGGCGTGATCGGCATCAACGGCGCCGCCGCCCGCCTGGTCCACCCCGGCGACCTGGTCATACTCATCGCCTACGGGCAGATGGACACGGCCGAGGCCAAGGGCTACGAACCGAGCATCGTCTTCGTGGACGAGCGGAACCGGATCACCGGCCTGGGCGGCGACCCCGCCGAGGCCCCGGAGGGCACCGGACTGCTCCGCGGCGACGAGGCGTACGGTGACGGCAACGGCGCGGCCCCGACCGCCGCGCGCTGAAGGAGCCACTGACGCCATGTCCGCCACGCACCGCCTCACCGCCCCGTCCCCCGGCTGGACCGCCACCACCGACGTGGTCGTGGTCGGCTCCGGGGTGGCCGGCCTCACCGTCGCCCTCAACGCCCGCAAGGCCGGCCTGCGGACCCTGGTGGTCACCAAGGCGATGCTGGACGACGGCTCCACCCGCTGGGCCCAGGGCGGCATCGCGGCCGCCCTGGGCGAGGGCGACACCCCCGAGCAGCACCTGGACGACACCCTGGTCGCCGGCGCCGGGATCTGTGACGAGGAGGCCGTGCGCACCCTGGTCACCGAGGGCCCGGACGCCGTCCGCCGGCTGATCGCCGTCGGCGCCGCCTTCGACCGCGGCGCCGACGGCGAGATCCTGCTCACCCGCGAGGGCGGCCACCACCGCCGCCGGATCGCGCACGCCGGCGGGGACGCCACCGGCGCCGAGATATCGCGCGCCCTGGTGGAAGCCGTCCGCAGCGACCCCGGCGTCGAGCTGATCGAGCACGCCCTCGTCCTCGACCTGCTCACCGACGCCGACGGGCACGCCGCCGGCCTCACCCTGCACGTGATGGGCGAGGGCCAGCGCGACGGCGTCGGCGCCGTCCGGGCCCGCGCGGTGGTGCTCGCCACCGGCGGCATGGGCCAGGTCTTCTCCGCCACCACCAACCCGGCGGTCTCCACCGGCGACGGCGTGGCGCTCGCCCTGCGGGCCGGCGCCGCCGTCACCGACCTGGAGTTCGTCCAGTTCCACCCGACCGTGCTCTGGCTCGGCCCGGAGGCCGAGGGCCAGCAGCCGCTGGTCTCCGAGGCGGTCCGCGGCGAGGGCGCCCACCTGGTGGACGCGCACGGCACCCGCTTCATGCTCGGGCAGCACGAGCTGGCCGAACTGGCCCCGCGCGACATCGTCGCCAAGGCGATCACCCGGCGCATGCAGGAGCAGGGCGCCGAGCACATGTACCTGGACGGGCGGCACTTCGGCGCCGAGATGTGGCAGCAGCGCTTCCCGACCATCTTCGCCTCCTGCCGCGCGCACGGCATCGACCCGGTCACCGAGCCGATCCCGGTCGCCCCGGCCGCGCACTACGCCTCCGGCGGCATCCGCACCGACCGGCACGGCCGCACCAGCGTCCCCGGCCTGTACGCCTGCGGCGAGGTCGCCTGCACCGGGGTGCACGGCGCCAACCGGCTGGCCTCCAACTCGCTGCTGGAGGGCCTGGTCTTCGCCGAGCGGATCGCCGCCGACCTCGCCGACCGGCACCGCCGCGGCGCACTGCCCGAGCGCGTCGTGGACGTCGCCGCCGCCCGCGCCGCACGGCCGGTGCCGCTGCCCGCCCCCGAGTCGCGCGCCGAGATCCAGCGGCTGATGTCGCGCGGCGCGGGCGTGCTGCGCTCGGCCGCCTCGATGGCCGGCACCGCCGCCGGGCTGGCCCTGCTCACCGAGCAGGCCCACGCGCACGTCGCCGAGGAGAAGCCCGCCGACCCGCGGGTGGAGACCTGGGAGGCCGCCAACCTGCTGCTGGTCGCCACCGCGCTGGTCGCGGCCGCCGCGCAGCGCGAGGAGACCCGCGGCTGCCACTGGCGCGAGGACTTCCCCGAGCGCGACGACGCCCACTGGCGGCGCCACCTGATCACCACCCTCACCGCCTCCGGCGGCCCCGTCAGCACCCCTGAGGAGCAGTAGAACCATGACCCACTCCCACGAGGAACTCCCCCTGGCCGACGCCCAGGGCGGCTGCGGCGACGGCTGCGCCTGCGGGGACGGCGAGGGCTACGAGACCGGCCTGGACCCGCAGCTGGCCGAGCTGCTGGAGCAGGCCGGACTGGACCCGATCGAGGTCGAGGACATCGCCACCCTGGCGCTGGCCGAGGACCTGGCCGGCGGCGAGGACGTCACCTCGGTGGCCACCGTGCCCGCCGAGGCCGTCGCCACCGCCGACTTCACCGCCCGCCAGGCCGGCGTGGTGGCCGGCCTGCGGATCGCCGAGGCGGTCGTCTCGCTGATCTGCGAGGAGGAGTTCGAGGTCGAGCGGCACGTCCAGGACGGCGACCGGGTCGAGGCCGGCCAGGTCCTGCTGTCGGTCCGCTCCCGCACCCGCGACCTGCTCACCGCCGAGCGCAGCGCGCTCAACCTGCTCTGCCACCTGTCCGGCATCGCCACCGCGACCCGCGCCTGGGCCGACGCCCTGGAGGGCACCGGCGCCGTCGTCCGGGACACCCGCAAGACCACCCCGGGCCTGCGCGCGCTGGAGAAGTTCGCGGTGCGCTGCGGCGGCGGCGCCAACCACCGGATGGCCCTGTCCGACGCGGCCCTGGTCAAGGACAACCACGTGGTCGCGGCCGGCGGCGTCGCCGAGGCCTTCCGGGCCGTCAAGGCCGCCTACCCCGACCTGCCGGTCGAGATCGAGGTCGACACCCTGGAGCAGATCCCGCCGGTGCTGGAGGCCGGGGCCGACCTGATCCTGCTGGACAACTTCACCGTCCCGCAGCTGAAGGAGGCCGTCGAGCTGGTGGCCGGCCGGGCGAAGCTGGAGGCCTCCGGCGGCCTGACCCTGGCCACCGCGCGCGAGGTCGCCCAGACTGGTGTCGACTACCTGGCGGTGGGCGCGCTCACCCACTCCTCGCCGATCCTGGACATCGGCCTCGACCTGCGCGCCTGACCTTCGTCCCGACTCGCAGAAAGCGCCCCATGCTCCTCACCATCGACGTCGGCAACACCCAGACCACGCTCGGCCTGTTCGACGGCGAGGACGTGGTGGAACATTGGCGGATCTCGACCGATTCGCGCCGCACGGCCGATGAACTGGCAGTGCTGCTACAGGGGTTGATGGGCAACCACACCGCGGTCCGGGAGGCCGCGGTGGAGGGCCTGGCGATCTGCTCGTCCGTTCCCGCCGTGCTCCACGAGCTCCGCGAGGTGACCCGCCGCTACTACGGCGACGTCCCCGCGGTGATCGTGGAGCCCGGCGTGAAGACCGGGGTGCACGTCCTGATGGACAACCCCAAGGAGGTCGGCGCCGACCGGATCGTCAACGCCCTGGCCGCCAACCACCTGTACGGCGGCCCGTGCATCGTGGTCGACTTCGGCACCGCCACCACCTTCGACGCCGTCAACGCCCGCGGCGACTACGTGGGCGGCGCGATCGCCCCCGGCATCGAGATCTCGGTGGAGGCGCTCGGCGTCCGCGGCGCCCAGCTGCGCAAGATCGAGCTGGCCCGGCCCCGCAACGTGATCGGCAAGAACACCGTCGAGGGCATGCAGTCCGGCATCCTGTACGGCTTCGCGGGCCAGGTCGACGGCCTGGTCGACCGGATGGCCAAGGAGCTGTCCAAGGACCCGGACGACGTCCAGGTGATCGCCACCGGCGGGCTGGCCCCCCTGGTCCTCGGCGAGGCCTCCACCATCGACGTCCACGAGCCCTGGCTCACCCTGATCGGCCTGCGCCTGGTCTTCGAGCGCAACCGCCCGGCCTGACCGGCCCCCAGGGCCCACCGTCGGCGCCTCCCGGTCCGTCCGGGGGCGCCGACGCGCGTCCTCCCCCACTCCCGCGGCCGATTCCGCCGGGCCGAACGTGGGGCGTCGGCGCGACGTTACCGACAAATCGGATATTCCTCACGTAGTGTCAGCCCATGCCTACGCCACACGGATCGCGCGGCGGCATGGCCTTCAGCGCCGACGAAGTCCGCGTGCTGCGCCGCGCCCTCGCCCAAGCCCTGCACCCCGCCGTCCCCGTCCACCTCCAGCTCCCCGACCGTCCGGTGTTCGCCGGCCCCGGCGCCGAGCTGTGGGCCGAGGACGTCCAGGACGCGCTGCGTCTGACCGAGGCGATCGACGAGGCCGTCCAGGAGGGCGGCCGGCTGCGCGCCTTCCTGCTCGCCGACCTCGGGCGCTACCGGGCGGCCCTGCCCGGCAGCGCCCCCGGCTACCTGGAACGCCTGGAGGAGGCCGTCACCGACGGCTACCTGCCCGGCCCGGAGGACCTCACCGCGCTGCGCGGGCTGACCCGCCAGCCGTGCGGCCACGGCGAACGCGCCCGCCGCTCCCGGCTGGCCGGCCGCTGCCACGCGCTCGCCGAGGCCGCCGTCCGCGAGCGGCTCGCCCTCACCACCGGGCAGCCCCGCCACCTCGTCGTCGTACCGAGCCCCGCCGCACCCCCGAGCAGTCTCCCCACCCCTGTTGGAGGACGGATCACGATGAGCAGCACCGACTCCCCCGCCGAGCGGCCCGCCGCCCCCCAGAACCCGCCCCGCCCGCACCGGATGCCCACCCCGGCCGAACTCTTCGGGCGCCGCCCCAAGCCCCCCGCCCACCCCGCGCCCCCGGCCTCGCCGGACCCGGACGAGATCGAACTCGCCACCGGCACCGGCTGAGCCGCCCGCACCCGAGGAGGGGGACCGCCGACGCGGCCCCCCTCCCGCGTTATCCCGTGGCGGAGCACGGTGTGTGGCTGGCTACCCTTGTGGGGTGAGCGATCAGAGCCCCATCCCCGCGACCGACGACCTTCCCGAGCAGATGCGCGTCCGGCGCGAGAAGCTGGACCGGCTCCGGGCGGCCGGTGTCGACCCCTACCCGGTCGGCTTCCCCCGCACCAGCACCATCGCGGACCTGCGCGCCAAGCACCCGGACCTGGAACCCGACACCGCGACCGGTGAGCGCGCCGGCGTCACCGGCCGGGTGATCCTCTCCCGCACCGGCGGCAAGCTCTGCTTCGCCACGCTGCGCGACGGCACCGGCGACCTCCAGGTGATGTTCTCCCTGGACAAGCTGGGAGCGGAGCGGCTGGCGGCCTGGAAGACGGACATCGACCTGGGCGACCAGGTCGGCGTCGAGGGCGAGGTGATCACCTCCAAGCGCGGCGAGCTGTCCGTGATGGTGGACCGCTGGGAGCTCACCGCCAAGTGCCTGCGCCCGCTGCCGGACAAGCACAAGGGCCTGACCGACCCGGAGGCCCGGGTCCGCCAGCGGTACGTCGACCTGATCGTCAACCCCGAGGCCCGCGAGATCCTGCACCTGCGCAGCAAGGTGGTCCGCTCGATCCGCCGCACCTACGAGGACCGCGGCTACATCGAGGTCGAGACCCCGATGCTGCAGCCGGTGCACGGCGGCGCCAACGCCCGCCCGTTCAAGACGCACATCAACGCGTACGACATCGACCTCTACATGCGCATCGCCCCCGAGCTGTACCTCAAGCGGCTGGTGGTCGGCGGCGCCGAGAAGGTCTTCGAGATCAACCGCAACTTCCGCAACGAGGGCGCGGACTCCACCCACAACCCGGAGTTCACCTCCCTGGAGTCGTACGAGGCGTACGGCGACTACGACACCCAGGCCGAGCTGATCCGCGAGACGATCGTCAACGCGGCCCGGGACGCGCTGGGCACCACGGTGATCAAGGGCCTGGACGCGCACGGCGTGGAGCACGAGATCGACCTGGCCGAGCCGTGGGAGGAGGTCTCCGTCTACCCGGGCATCTCCGCCCGCCTGGGCGTCGAGGTCACCCCGGAGACCGGCGTCGAGGAGCTGCGCAAGCTGGCCTTCGACCACGGCATCCCGTTCGACAAGGACTGGGGCCACGGTCAGATCGTGCTGGAGATGGTCGAGCGCCTGCTGGAGGAGAACGCCGTCCGGCCGACCTTCATCAAGGACTACCCGACCGAGGTCTCCCCGCTGACCCGCCAGCACCGCTCGGTGCCGGGCGTGGCCGAGAAGTGGGACCTGGTGATCTTCGGCACCGAGATCGGCACCGCCTACTCCGAGCTGGTCGACCCGGTCGAGCAGCGCGCCCGCCTGACCGCGCAGTCCCTGCTGGCGGCCGGCGGCGACGTCGAGGCGATGCAGATCGACGAGGACTTCCTGCGGGCCCTGGAGTACGCGATGCCGCCGACCGGCGGCCTCGGCCTCGGGGTGGACCGCCTGATCATGCTGCTGACCGGCAAGAACATCCGGGAGACCGTGCTCTTCCCGCTGGTGAAGCCGGAGGCGAAGGCTTCCGCCGCGACGGCGGAGAAGACCGAGGAGGAGTGACTGATGGACTACGTCAGCGCGATCGTGCCGCCGCTGGTCATGGCGATCGGCTTCGGATTCCTGGTGCGGGCCATCATCCGCAGCCAGGGCGGAGCCCAGAAGGCCAAGGAAGACCTCGACTGACCCGCGAGCGAACCCGCGACTGACACCGTCAGCCGCCGAACCACCGGCGCGCCGCCATTCCCGATTCCCGGGGGTGGCGGCGCGCCGGTTTGGTGCACTTCACAAGATTTGCCCCATTCACTCCCTATCCTGGCCGCACTATGGTCCGGCAACTCGGTGAACTTGAGAACGCCATCATGACCCGGGTGTGGCAGTGGAACCGGCCGGTGACGGTTCGCGAGGTTCTCCTGGATCTGCAGTCGGAACGCGAAATCGCGTACACCACGGTGATGACCGTCCTGGACAAGCTCCACAGAAAGGGCTGGCTGCGCCGCGAGCGGGTCGGCCGGGCCTATCGATATGAACCGGTCTCGTCCCGCGAGGCGTACACCGCTGCGCTGATGAACGACGCGTGGGCCACCAGTGACAATCCGGCCGCGGCCCTGGTGCACTTCTTCGGCCTGATGTCGCCCGGGCAGCGCGAGGCACTGCGGGACGCCTTGCGGGTCACCGCTCTGTTCCCGCCGGATCCATCCCCCGCCGAATCCGCGGAGCCGGGGCCGGATACCGGGGAGACCCCGCCGGGCGCGACACGATAACGTCCCGGCCATGGAGGTCACCATCCGCCGCGCGCGGACCACGGACGTGCGGACCGTACGCGGGCTCATCGACGCCTACTCGCGCGACGGCATTCTGCTCGACAAGCCCACAGTCACACTGTTCGAATCCGTCCAGGAGTTCTGGGTCGCCGAACGCGACGACACCGGTGCGGTGGTGGCCTGCGGCGCCCTGCACGTGATGTGGGAGGACCTGGCCGAGGTCCGCACGCTCGCCGTCGATCCGTCCTGCCGGGGCTTCGGGGTCGGACATCTGCTGCTGGAGAAGCTGCTGCAGACCGCGCGCTGGCTCGGCGTCCGTCGGATTTTCTGCTTGACGTTCGAGGTTCCGTTCTTCGCGAAACACGGTTTCGTCGAGATCGGAGAGCTTCAGGAAACCGATGATGGTACGACAGACCCGGCGGCGATCGCTACGGATGTCTATGAAGAACTTCTCCGCTCGTACGATGAAGGTGTCGCGGAGTTCCTTGACCTGGAGCGGGTGAAGCCCAACACACTGGGCAACTCGCGCATGCTGCTGCACCTCTGAGCGGCTCCGCGCCGGTCAAGGGTTTGTGTTTTCCGGAGAAAGGCGCTTTCCTTTCCTTAGGCAATGGGTCGTTTAGCGGAAAGGGAAGCCCGTGGCACAGAGGGTGCAGGTCATTCTTGAAGACGATCTCGACGGTGGTTCGGCGGACGAGACGGTGACGTTCGCGCTCGACGGCGTTGCCTACGAGATCGACCTGAAGAGCGTCAACGCGGACAAGCTGCGCGGTCTGCTGGCGCCGTACGTGGAGAAGGGCCGCAAGCAGAGCGGCCGGCTCGCCGGCCCGCGACGCCCGGGTCGCGGCACCGCGCCGCGCCCCTCCGGCAGCGCGCCGGACACCGCGAAGATCCGCGCGTGGGCCAAGGAGCAGGGCATGGAGGTCAACGACCGCGGCCGGGTGCCGAGCACCGTCCGCGAGGCCTACGACAAGGCCAACGCGTCCTGACCCCGGCGCCGCCGGAACGCCGGAGCGGATGCGGGGCCCCGGCGGCCGCACACGGCGCCGACGACACACGCGCGGGGCGCGGAGGACTCTCCTCCGCGCCCCGCGGCGCGCACCCCGGGGGCCGCAGGGCCACCGGTACCGGGGGGCGTCCGGGGCGCGGGCTCGGGCGGCGGAACAATCACGAGCTGTGCAACGCTGTAAGGGCGAAGCGGTAGCGCCGGCACCACCGGGCGGCGTACCGGCCGCACCGGCCGTGCCGAACCGCCGTCGCCGCGACGCGACTTCTCGCCAGGCGAACACCGCCACCGCGGAAACTGCGCGAGAAGCGCCCCGATACCGGGTATGAATGCAGGTGGACGGGTCCTTCGACCCGTCCAGGGGCAGTATGCGTGACCGGCCGGAGACGGCCCGGCTCCGCCCCGGCGGCTCTTGTTCGCCGATGGCGTAGCGGTATCCGGTGCATCCGGGCCACCTGTGGGAACACCGTTTCCCAGCATCAGGTTGGGATTGGTGTCGGCTGGTCGCGCAGCATCTCGCTCCCGTACCGGGGAGTGAATCCGTGGGCCGCGCCGCTGAGCGGGACTAGCATGCGGAAGGACAGGGCGGGGACCGACCCCGAACTGCCCGACCGCTCTGAGGAGCGATAAACGATGTTCGAGAGGTTCACCGACCGCGCGCGGCGGGTTGTCGTCCTGGCTCAGGAAGAAGCCCGGATGCTCAACCACAACTACATCGGCACCGAGCACATCCTCCTGGGTCTGATCCACGAGGGCGAGGGCGTCGCCGCCAAGGCCCTGGAGAGCCTCGGGATTTCCCTTGAGGCCGTGCGCCAGCAGGTCGAGGAGATCATCGGCCAGGGGCAGCAGGCCCCGTCCGGCCACATTCCCTTCACCCCGCGGGCGAAGAAGGTCCTGGAGCTGTCGCTCCGGGAGGCACTGCAGCTCGGCCACAACTACATCGGCACCGAGCACATCCTGCTCGGTCTGATCCGCGAGGGCGAGGGCGTCGCCGCCCAGGTCCTGGTCAAGCTGGGCGCCGACCTCAACCGGGTGCGCCAGCAGGTCATCCAGCTGCTCTCCGGCTACCAGACCGGCGGCGGCAAGGAGTCGGCCACGGCCGGCGGGCCCGCCGAGGGCACCCCGTCGACCTCGCTGGTCCTGGACCAGTTCGGCCGCAACCTCACCCAGGCCGCCCGCGAGGCCAAGCTCGACCCGGTCATCGGGCGCGAGAAGGAGATCGAGCGGGTCATGCAGGTGCTGTCCCGCCGCACCAAGAACAACCCGGTCCTGATCGGCGAGCCCGGCGTGGGCAAGACCGCCGTGGTCGAGGGCCTGGCGCAGGCGATCGTCAAGGGCGAGGTCCCGGAGACGCTCAAGGACAAGCAGCTCTACACGCTGGACCTGGGCGCCCTGGTGGCCGGCTCGCGCTACCGTGGTGACTTCGAGGAGCGCCTGAAGAAGGTGCTCAAGGAGATCCGCACCCGCGGCGACATCATCCTGTTCATCGACGAGCTGCACACCCTGGTCGGCGCGGGCGCCGCCGAGGGCGCCATCGACGCCGCCAGCATCCTCAAGCCGATGCTGGCCCGCGGCGAGCTGCAGACCATCGGTGCCACCACCCTCGACGAGTACCGCAAGCACCTGGAGAAGGACGCCGCGCTGGAGCGCCGCTTCCAGCCGATCCAGGTCGCCGAGCCGTCGCTGCCGCACACCATCGAGATCCTCAAGGGTCTGCGCGACCGCTACGAGGCCCACCACCGGGTCTCCATCACGGACTCCGCGCTGGTCGCCGCCGCCACCCTGGCCGACCGCTACATCTCGGACCGCTTCCTGCCGGACAAGGCGATCGACCTGATCGACGAGGCCGGCTCCCGAATGCGCATCCGCCGGATGACCGCGCCGCCGGACCTGCGCGAGTTCGACGAGAAGATCGCCGACGTGCGCCGCGAGAAGGAGAGCGCGATCGACGCGCAGGACTTCGAGAAGGCCGCGTCCCTGCGCGACGACGAGAAGCAGCTCCTGCAGGCCAAGGCCAAGCGCGAGAAGGAGTGGAAGGCCGGCGACATGGACGTCGTCGCGGAGGTCAACGAGGAGCTCATCGCCGAGGTCCTGGCCACCGCCACCGGCATCCCGGTCTTCAAACTGACCGAGGAGGAGACCTCGCGGCTGCTGCGCATGGAGGACGAGCTGCACAAGCGCGTCATCGGCCAGAAGGACGCCATCAAGGCGCTCTCCCAGGCCATCCGGCGCACCCGTGCGGGCCTCAAGGACCCGAAGCGCCCCGGCGGCTCGTTCATCTTCGCCGGCCCGTCCGGCGTCGGTAAGACCGAGCTGTCCAAGACGCTCGCCGAGTTCCTCTTCGGCGACGAGGACGCGCTGATCGCGCTCGACATGTCCGAGTTCTCCGAGAAGCACACCGTCTCCCGGCTCTTCGGCTCGCCCCCCGGGTACGTGGGCTACGAGGAGGGCGGCCAGCTGACCGAGAAGGTCCGCCGCAAGCCGTTCTCCGTCGTCCTCTTCGACGAGGTCGAGAAGGCCCACCCGGACATCTTCAACTCGCTGCTGCAGATCCTGGAGGACGGTCGCCTGACCGACTCCCAGGGCCGCGTGGTCGACTTCAAGAACACCGTCATCATCATGACGACCAACCTCGGCACCCGGGACATCTCCAAGGGCTTCAACCTGGGCTTCGCGGCCACGGGTGACTCCACGACCGGGTACGAGCGGATGAAGGCGAAGGTCGGCGAGGAGCTCAAGCAGCACTTCCGCCCCGAGTTCCTGAACCGCGTCGACGACATCGTGGTGTTCCACCAGCTGTCCGAGGAAGACATCATCCAGATCGTCGACCTGATGATCGAGAAGGTGGACGGCCGCCTCAAGGACAAGGACATGGGCCTGGAGCTCAGCGTCGAGGCCAAGAAGCTGCTGGCCAAGCGCGGCTACGACCCGATCCTGGGCGCCCGGCCGCTGCGCCGCACCATCCAGCGCGAGATCGAGGACCACCTCTCCGAGAAGATCCTCTTCGGCGAGCTGCGGGCCGGTCACATCGTGGTCGTCGGTGTCGAGGGTGAGGGCAAGGAGGCCAAGTTCACCTTCCGCGGTGAGGAGAAGTCGGCCGTCGCGGACACCCCGGCCGCCGTCGCCTCGTCTGGTCCGGACCTGACGAAGTAGCAACATTTAACAGACAACTTCACAGCTACCGAGCCCCCGGCGTCCGCGCCGGGGGCTCGGCGCGTTCCGGCCGGCCGGACCGGGGGTGCCCGTGGACGAGGGCGGATGGCCTCGCGGCGGGCTGGTGCGGGTGCGTCCGATTTCTCAGTAAGCTTTAACGGACATACGGTTGACATATGGTCAGCTGATCGGAAGTTGCGCAGGATAGCGCCGTGGCCATGTCATGGTCAAGGGCTATCTTTTCTGTCCACGCTTGTATCAAATGACGTCCACCTGTCTTTCATTTTGGTTTGCCGGGCTTTGGCCAAGAGCTGGCCCCGGTCGGGGAGGACGTCACAACGTTGAAGAACATCAGGAGATCCGCTGCGGCTGCCACGGCCGCAGCGGTCATAGTCACGCTCGGCGCGGGCCTGTTCCCGGCCACCGCCGTCGCCGCGGGCTCGGCTCCCGCGCCCAGGGACCCGGCCGACGCCGTCCAGTCCGCCAACATCGAGCACAACCTGCCGGGCCCGCTGACCGAGAAGGTCGAGGCCGAGCAGAAGGCCGCCACCGAGCAGCTGATCGCGGGCACCGCCCAGGTCGAGCAGCACAACGGCAGCAGCAGCATCAAGCTGGGCAAGGACAAGTACGTGGAGCTCGGTCGCGAGCGCACGGACAAGATCTTCACCATCCTGGTCGACTTCGGCGACCAGGTGGACAACACCACCAAGACCGCCGACGGCAAGGTCATGTACGGCGGTGAGCCCGGCCCGAAGCACAACGAGATCGAGAAGCCGGACCGCGCCAACGACAACTCGACCGCCTGGCAGGCCGACTACAACCAGCAGCACTTCCAGGAGCTGTACTTCTCCAAGGACAAGCCCTCGCTGAAGACCTTCTACGAGAAGCAGTCCTCGGGCCGCTACTCGGTCGACGGCGTGGTCTCGGACTGGGTGCGGGTGCCGTGGAACGAGGCCCGGTACGGCTCGGACTACTGCGGCTCCAACGTCTGCGACAGCGCCCAGGACCTGATCCGCGACGCCGTGGACATCTGGTACAAGGACCAGATCGCCAAGGGCCAGACCAAGGAGCAGGTCAAGGCCACCCTGGCGTCGTACGACCAGTGGGACCGCTACGGTTCCCACAACGACGGGAACTTCAACCAGCCCGACGGGTACATCGACCACTTCCAGATCGTGCACGCCGGTGAGGACAAGTCGGCCGGCGGCGGCAAGCAGGGCAGCAAGGCCCTGTGGGCCCACCGCGCGTACGCCTACGGCAACCTGAACGGCCAGGCGGGCCCGGCCGACAACAAGCTCGGCGGCGTCCAGGTCGGCGACTCCGGCTTCTGGATCGGCGACTACACGATGCAGCCGGAGAACGGCGGCCTCGGCGTCTTCGCCCACGAGTACGGCCACGACCTCGGTCTGCCGGACCTCTACGACACCGCCGGCACCGGCATCGACAACTCGGTCGGCTTCTGGTCGCTGATGTCCTCCGGTTCCTGGCTCGGCGAGGGCAAGGGCGCCATCGGCGACATGCCCAACGACCTCGACGCCTGGAGCAAGCTCAAGCTCGGCTGGCTGAAGTTCGACAAGGCCAAGGCCGGCACCGAGTCGACCCACCACATCGGCCCGGTCGAGTACAACAGCAACCTCCCGCAGGCGCTGGTCGTCGAGCTGCCGAAGAAGACCATCCCCACCGACATCAACAAGCCCGCTTCGGGCAAGAGCGAGTGGTGGAGCGGCAGCGACGACAACCTGAACGTCACGCTCACCCGTGACATCGACCTGACCGGGAAGACCAAGGCCAGCCTGAACGCCAAGGCCTGGTACGAGCTGGAGGCGAACTTCGACTACGCCTTCGCCGAGGTCTCCACCGACGGCGGCACCAACTGGACCGCCCTGGACGGCACCTGGAACGGCAAGCCGATCACGAAGGACGCCGGCGGCCGCGCGGCCCTGACCGGCCTCACCGCCGCCTGGGGCGACGTGTCCTTCCCGCTGGACGCCTACGCCGGTAAGGCCGTCAAGGTCCGCTTCCACAACACCACCGACGGTGGCCTGCACTACCGCGGCTTCGCCGTCGACGACATCTCGGTGACCGCCGACGGTGCGACGATCTTCAGCGACGACGTCGAGAACGGTGACAACGGCTGGGTGGCCAAGGGCTTCACCCGCTTCGCCGGCAGCTACACCAAGGACTACGGGCAGTACTACATCGCGGAGAACCGCCAGTACGTCTCCTTCGACCAGACCCTGAAGACCGGCCCGTACAACTTCGGCTGGGGCAACAGCCGGCCGAAGTGGGTCGAGTACTACCCGTACCAGCCCGGTCTGCTGATCTGGTTCTGGGACGAGTCGCAGCCCAACAACAACGTCAGCGCCCACCCGGGCCACGGTCTGATCCTGCCGATCGACTCGCACCCGACCCCGCTCAAGTGGAGCGACGGTGCCCTGCTGCGTCCGCGCATGCAGGGTTACGACTCGACCTTCGGCTCGCGCAAGACCAGCCAGCTGACCCTGCACAAGAACGGCGTCGAGACGGTCATCCCGAAGGCCAAGGGCGTCGACGAGTTCTCGGACCTGAAGTCGTGGTGGTCCAAGGACAACCCGTACAGCGGCGTGGACGTCCCGAAGACCGGTACCAGCATCGAGGTCGAGAACGAGTCCTCGAACTACCTGGAGACCTGGATCCGGGTCCGCCCGGTCGACAACTGATCGGTCGAGCAGTAGCGATCAGCCTGTGACCAGGCGGTTCTGACCCACCACGTCCGGCCCGTCCCCGCATCGCGCGGGGGCGGGCCGGACGCTTTTCCGGTCAGGCCCCGCCGCGGCTCCCGCCGGCCCCGGTGCCCCGGGCCGGCAGCCGGTCCAGGAAGGCGGCGGCCGCCTCGGCGACGTCCGCCGCCGTCCAGTCGAGCGCGGACGCCGACACCGTGACCTCGGTCATCGCCAGGCCCGGCAGGTCCCGCTCGCGCCAGCCGCCGAACAGGGCGACCCCGGTCTCCTCGGCCAGCCCCAGCCCGGCCTCGTCCAACTCCCCGGCGGCGTACGGCAGCCAGAGCTGGAACTGGTGGGTGTGCGGCGGGGCCGGGTGCACCCGGGCGCCGGGGACCGCCGCGAAGGCCGCGTCCAGCGCCTCGGCGACCACCTTGGCGTGCGTCACGTACCGCTCCAGCAGCGGGAGTCGGGCGTCCAGCCCGGCCAGCGCGGCGAGCGCCGCCGGCCACTGCTGGTAGAGCTGGCCGCCGTACCGGTGCCGCCAGGCCTTCGCGGTACGGACGAAGCCCCGCGAGCCGGCCAGCGCGGCGCCGCTGATGCCGCCGAGCGTCTTGTAGAAGGACACGTAGACCGAGTCGGCCAGCGCGACGATCTCCGGCAGCGGGTGCCCGAGGTGGAACACCGACTCCCAGATCCGGGCACCGTCCAGGTGCAGGGCCGCGCCGCACTCCTCCCGGACGACCCCGGCCAGCGCCGCCAGCTCCGCCCAGTCGGGCAGCACGAAGCCGGCCTCGCGCAGCGGCAGCTCCAGGCTGAGCGCGGCGTACGGCTCGTCGAAGGAGCGCAGCTCCTCGACGCTGGGCCGGCGCGGGGCCGTGGTCGGCCAGACGCTGCGCAGGCCGGTCAGCACGCCGAGCGCGTGCCGCTCGTGCTGGTCGGTGTGGGCCAGCGGGTGGGTCGCGACGGTGCGCAGCCCGGCCGCCTCGGCGTGGATCCGCAGGGCGACCTGCTGGGCCATGGTGCCGGTGGGAAAGAAGGCCGCGTCCTCGGTACCGAGCAGGTCGGCGACCGTGCGTTCGAGGGTGCGGACCACGCCGTCGCCGTACTGGTCCGGGCGGTGGTCCAGGTCGTGGCCGCCGCCCTCCCCCGCGAGGGCGGCGAGGCGTTCGCGCATGCTCTGCGGCCGCTCGCCGGACAGGATCCGCTCGCAGCCGCGCAGGGCGGCGAAGCGGCGGTCCGGCAGGCTCGGGCGGTCATTGCCGTCGAGGTCTTCGCTCCTGTTGCCATACATGCGTCGATGGTCCCCCAGCGGGCCCGCCAGGTCAGCGGGGCGGACAGCGGAAAGGGGTGTACGGCCGACGCAAACCCCGGGCGGGCGTGGCACTGGTCACACCGACCGGGCCACCACCGGGCGCGGTACGACCGGCGGTAGTAGCCGGGCCGCGGGCGCGGGCGGCCCGCCGCGGGCCGGTGGTAGACGATCAGATCTCATGATCATTACTCCGTCAGCTTGAATCTCCGGCGCGACGCTGACTACACGCCGTAGTACGTCACGCCGTTTGGGACTCCGCTCGGTGACCGTTACACCTGAGTGGTCCCCCGCTCAGCACGCGCCCGAACGGGCACTTCGTGCTGCCCTCGTCCACCGTGAGGTACGGCTACCGATGTCCTCTGTCCCGCCCGTGGGGCCGGTCCTGCGCCGGCTCGCCGCCCGTACGGCGGCCCAGGCGGCGGCCTGGCAGCCCCGGCTCGGCCATGCCGCCCGCACCCATGCCGCGCCGCTGCGCGCGCTCGCCGCCCGCCGGCACGAGCTGCCCGGTGGACACCAGCAGGCCGAACGGGAGCGCGCGGTGGTCGCCGCCGGGGCGGCCGCGGTGCTGCTCGCCGGCGCACTGCTGGTGGCCGCGCCCGGCAGCGCCTCGGCGCAGACCGTCCGGCCCACCACGCCCGGCAGCTCGGCCTTCACCGCGCCGCAGGCCGCCGTGCCCAGCCCGGGGCTGGTCCAGGTGGCCGGGCCGAGCCCGTACCGGCTGCCGAACGACGGCGACTCGGCGCAGGAGTTCGTGGCGGTGGCCGCCAACCTGCTGCCGGTGGAGCCGCCCGTCGCCGACGCGCCGGCCGAGGCCGCCGCGCCGGAGCCCGAGGCCGCGCCCGCAGCGGAGCCCGCTCCGGCTCCGGCCCCGGCTCCGGCTCCGGAGTGGTCGGCCCCGGTGCCGGACGCGCCGACCAGCAACCCGTACGGGGTGGCCAACTCCGAGTACGCCGCCGGGTACCACACCGGGGTGGACTTCGCGGTCGACCCGGGCACACCGCTGCTCGCGGTCGGGAACGCGACCGTGGTGTCGGCCGGCTGGGACGGCTCGTACGGCAAGGAGGTCGTGCTGCGGCTGGCGGACGGGCACTACGCGCAGTACGCGCACCTGTCCTCGCTCGGCGTCTCGCCGGGGGAGCAGGTGTCGGCGGGCGAGCAGATCGGGCGGTCCGGGAGCACCGGCAACTCGACCGGGCCCCACCTGCACTTCGAGATCCGCACCAGCAACCGCTACGGCGCGGTGGTGAACCCGATCGCGTACCTCGCGGGGCACGGCGTCACCGCGTTCTGAGCCGGGCCCCGGCTACCGGTCCGCCCGGCCGCCCGTCGGCCCGTCCGCTCAGGAATGGGCCGGGGCCGGGTGGCCGATCCGGCCGCCGATCTCCAGCGCGACCTCCCGGGCCGCCCCGATCGCCTCCTCCAGGGTGGCCGCCGGCGGCCACGACTCGCCCCACACGTTGTCGCCGTGGTCGCAGTCCGCGGCGTCCTGCTTGACCAGGAACATCGCCGAGTGGACGGTGAACAGCGACATCGTGGCGCGCAGCCGCTCCCGGAAGTCGGCCTCCGGCCCGTGCACCAGCTGGATCATCGTGATCATGCGGTCCTTGAACGCCAGCCCGGCCGCGGACTCGCGCAGCGCGGGCTGGTTCTCGTGGAAGAAGCGCAGCAGCGGCGCCCGCTCGGCCATCCCGTCGGCGAAGCGGCGGATCAGCTCGTCGCGCATCTCCGGGCTCCAGGACTGCTGCCGGCCCCACGCGATGGTCTCGTCGATCGGCGCGGCCATCCGCTCCACGATGCCCAGGACGATGTCGTCCTTGGTCTTGAAGTGGTAGTAGAGCGCGGCCTTGGTGACACCGAGGCGGTCGGCGATCTCGCGCAGCGAGGTCTGCTCGTAGCCCTGCTCGGAGAAGAGCTCCAGGGACACCTCGATGATGCGGGACCGCGTGTCGCTGCGGGGGCTGTGCGGAGTGCCCATGGCCTGCCTCATGAGTGCGTCGGTGACTGCTGCGGACCCCGGTGGCGTCCGCCCCGGGCCCATTCTCCCTGCCCAGGTAGCCGGGCGGGAAACTGGCTTGACGGCCGGCTAGTAAACAACTTACCGTGCCGACGGTCCACAAACTAGCCGGGCGACAAGTAAGTGAATCACTGCGCGGCCTCCGCCTGTCCGAAACACCCCTCCGGGAGACACCACCTCATGTCACAGTCCAAGACCACCGGCCCGGTACCGGAGGAGAAGTCCGCCGAGGAGGAGCAGCCGCGGTCACCCCGCGAGATCCGCCTCGTCATGGTCGGCCTGGTCGTCACCATGCTGCTGGCCATGCTCGACAACCTGATCGTCGGCACCGCGATGCCGACCATCGTCGGCGACCTCGGCGGCTCCGAGCACCGGTCCTGGGTGGTCACCGCCTACACCCTGACCACCGCCGCCTCCACCCCGATCTGGGGCAAGCTCGGCGACATGTACGGCCGCAAGGGCAGCTTCCTCACCTCGATCGTGATCTTCCTGGTGGGCTCGGCACTGTCCGGTCTGTCGCAGAACATGACCGAGCTGATCGGCTTCCGCGCCGTGCAGGGCCTGGGTGCCGGCGGTCTGATGGTCGGCGTCATGTCGATCATGGGCGCGCTCGTCCCGCCGCGCGACCGCGGCAAGTACCAGGGCATGTTCGCGGCGGTGATGGCCCTCGCCACCGTCGGTGGCCCGCTGGTCGGCGGCTTCATCACCGACCACCTGAGCTGGCACTGGACCTTCTACATCAACCTGCCGCTCGGCGTGGTCGCGCTCGCCGTGGTCATCGTCACCCTGAAGCTGCCGAAGGTCCGCAACACGGCCCGGATCGACTACCTGGGCGCGATATTGCTCACCACCGGCATCACCTCGCTGGTGCTGATGACCACCTGGGGCGGCCAGCAGTACGCCTGGGGCTCCAATGAGATCCTCGGCCTGATCGCGCTCTCCGTCGCCTCGCTGATCGGCTTCTGCTACGTGGAGCAGCGTGTCGAGGAGCCGATGCTGCCGCTGGCCCTGTTCAAGAACCTGAACTTCACCCTGGTCTCGATCATCGGCTTCATCGTCGGCTTCGTGATGTTCGGCTCGACCTTCTTCCTGCCGTTCTACCAGCAGATCGTCCAGGGTGCCTCGGCGACCAACTCCGGTCTGCTGCTGATGCCGCTGATGTTCGGCATGCTGGTGGTCTCACTGGTGGTCGGCCAGGCCGTCACCAGGACCGGGAAGTACCGGATCTACCCGATCATCGGCACCATCGTGATGACCGGTGGCATGATCCTGCTCTCCACCATGGGCGTCGGGACCAGCAGCTTCACCTCGGCCTGCTGGATGGTCGTGCTCGGCGCCGGCATGGGCTTCCTGATGCAGATCACCATGCTGGTCGCCCAGAACAGCGTCGAGCTCAAGGACATGGGCGTGGCCAGCTCCACCGCCACCCTGTTCCGCACCATCGGCGGCTCCTTCGGTGTCGCGCTGTTCGGCGCGCTGTTCAACAACCGGGTGAAGGACACCATGACCGCGCGGCTGGGCGCGCAGGCCTCGGCCGGCGGCGGGGCCAAGGACCCGGGCGAGATGAGCCCGGCCGAACTGCGCAAGCTGCCGGAGCACGTCCAGGACGCCTTCCACCACGCGGTGTCCAACGGCACTCACACCGTCTTCCTGTGGGGCGCCGGGTTGGCCGTGGTCGCCATCGCCGCCGCGGTGTTCATGCGCGAGGTGCCGCTGCGCGGTACCGGCACGGGCAAGGCGGACAAGTCCGCCGAGGCCTCGCTGGAGGCGGCGGCCGTCTGACCGCCCTCCCGCCGACAGGACGGCGCCCCCGGAGAAATCCTCCGGGGGCGCCGTCCCGCGTTCGTGGCCGACTACTGGGGAAGCCGGTAGACGCCCTGCTCGACGGGCTCCACCAGGCCGTCCGCGACCAGGCCGTCCAACGCCCGGGCCCGCTGGACCGCGTCCGGCCAGACCGCGTCCAGCCGGGCCTGCGGCACCGAGCCGTGCGACCCCCGCAGCACCGCGAGCAGCTTGCCGCGCACCTGCCGGTCCGTCCCCTCGTAGGTCTGGCCGCGCCGGGCCGGGCCCTCGTACGGCGGGCGGCCGGCCCGCTGCCAGGCGCAGTGGGCGAACAGCGGGCAGCCCCCGCACTCCGGGCCGCGCGCGGTGCAGACCAGCGCACCCAGCTCCATCACGCCGACCGCCCAGGTGGCCGCGGTCTCGGCGTCGTCGGGCAGCAGCGCCGTCGCCGTCCGGCGCTCGGCGGCCGTGGTGGCCTGGGCCGGGTACTCGACGCCGGACACCGCGCGGGCGAACACCCGGCGGACGTTGGTGTCCAGCACCACGTGCCGCTGGCGGAAGGCGAAGGAGGCGACCGCGGCGGCCGTGTACTCCCCCACCCCGGGCAGCGAGAGCAGGGTGGCGTGGTCGTCCGGCACCTCGCCGCCGTGCTCCTCGGCGATCGCCACCGCGGCCGCGTGCAGCCGCAGCGCGCGGCGCGGGTAGCCGAGCCGGCCCCACATCCGGACCGCCTCGCCGGGCGCGTCGGTCGCGAGGTCGCCCGGGGTGGGCCAGCGGGTCAGCCACGCCTCCCAGGCGGGCAGCACCCGCTTCACCGGAGTCTGCTGGAGCATGAACTCGCTCACCATGATCGCCCAGGGCGTCGCCTCGGGCGTCCGCCAGGGGAGGTCTCGCTTGTCGGCCTCGTACCAGTCGAGGACGGTCGCGTGCAGCAGCGGCAGCGGCATCGGCGGCCGGACGGCGTCCGGCGCGGCGCCTGCCGGGGGGACGGGGGCGGAGGTGACGGTGATGGCAGCCATGGCCCTTCGATCCTCCCATGCCGACGGGCACGACCGAAGCGGAGAGAAGAACTCCGGATACCCCCGCGGATCTCCCGGAGAACCACCGCTTCGGACCTCCCTCGAACGGCGCAAATGGCGGATCATGTGAAGGAAGGGGCGACTGTGCGGTGTTGGTGCGTCAAGCGGCACACACAGTCTCGTAGAGTTTGGGCGTGCCCTCTCTGCGTCAACCCGTGGGACCGCTGCCGGCCTCGATCTACTGGCGTCGGCGCGTCGTCGTGCTCGTCGCCGTCGTGCTCGTCGCCGCCCTGATCGCCTGGCTGATGATCGATCAGGACGGGGGCGGTGGCGGCGGCTCATCGAGCAAGGCCGCGCAGGCCGTTCCGTCCCAGAGCCAGACCCCCGCCCAGTCCATCACGCCCGGTGCGTCGCCGAGCGGCCCCGCGGCGCGCCCAGGCGGCGGCAGCGGCGGCAACGCGAGCGGCGGCCCGGTGGCCGGCTCCGGCGGCGGCGAGGTCAGCCTCAGCACCGGCGGCACCGGCGGCGGCGCCAACCCGGCTCCCGCCACCGGCGGTGGCACGGGTGGCGGTGCGGCGGCGGGCGGCGCGGCGGCCGGCGGTTCCGGCGGCGCGGGCGGCTCCGGCGGCTCGGGCGGTGGTGCCCCGGTGGTGAACACGCCCGAGGTGATGGCGCTTCCGGTCTGCGTCTCCGCGCAGGTCACCCTGGAGCTGGCCAGCGCGCAGAACTCGTACCAGCCCAAGGACAAGCCGCGGCTCTCGCTCACCGTGAAGAACGCCTCCGGCGCCAACTGCCGGGTGGACCTGGGCCGGACGGCCTCCGCGATCACCGTGACCGCCAGCAACGGCGACCGGGTCTGGTCCTCCGGCGACTGCCCGTCCGACCGCGGCAGCAGCTGGGTGCAGATCCCGGCCAACAACGGCCTGACCGAGACCTTCACCTGGGACCGCAGCCGCAGCAAGCCGCAGTGCGCCACCGCCGACCCGGCGCCCCCCGCGGCGGGCACCTACCTGGTGGTCGCCGACCTCACCGGGCTCTCCGGCGGCCAGGTCTCGGCACGCTCCTCGATCCGCCTGGACAGCTGAACCCTCCTCAACTCGACTCGAAGCCCCCGGCCGACGCGGCCGGGGGCTTCGGCGCCTCACGGGCCGCCCAGGGTGCGCCGGTCGGGGCGTCGGTCGGGGATGGCTCGGCGGGATGCGCGACGGCCCCCGGGGCGTTCCCCGGGGGCCGTGCGCGGCGGTGCGTCAGACCGGATGTGGCGCCGGGTCAGACGTAGCGCTCCAGGATGGACGATTCGGCGAGCCGGGACAGGCCCTCGCGGACCGAGCGGGCCCGGGTCTCGCCGACGCCCTCGACCGTCTGCAGATCGTCGATGCTGGCGGCGAGCAGCTTCTGCAGGCCGCCGAAGTGCTCGACCAGGCGCTCTATCACCGTGTTGGGCAGGCGCGGGATCTTCGCCAGCAGCCGGTAGCCGCGCGGCGAGACCGCCGAGTCCAGCGACTCCGGGGAGCCCGAGTAGCCGAGCGCCTTGGCGACCGTCTGAAGGTCCAGCAGCTCGGCGTGGGTGAGCGCCTCCAGGTCGGCCAGCACCTCGTTGACCGTCCGGCCCTTCTTGGCGGCCCGCTCCGGGAAGTAGTCCCGGGCGACCAGTTCGCGCTCCGGCTCCACGCCCGCGATCAGCTCGTCCAGCTGGAGCGAGAGCAGCCGGCCGTCGATACCGAGCTCCAGCACGTAGCCGGCGATCTCGGTGGCGATCAGCCGGACCATCTCCAGCCGCTGGGCGACGGCGGTGACGTCCCGGACCGTCACCAGGTCCTCGATCTCCAGCGCGGACAGCGTGCCGGCCACCTCGTCCAGACGCAGCTTGTAGCGCTCCAGGGTGGCCAGCGCCTGGTTGGCGCGGGACAGGACGGTGGTGGAGTCCTCCAGCACCCGGCGGATGCCGTTGACGTACATCGCGATCAGGCGCATCGAGTGCGAGACCGCCACCACCGGGAAGCCGGTCTGCCGGTTGACCCGCTCCGCGGTGCGGTGGCGGGTGCCGGTCTCGTCGGTGGGGATGGTGGAGTCCGGCATCAGGTGCACACCGGCCCGGACGATCTTGGTGATGTCCTTGTCCAGCACCACCGCGCCGTCCAGCTTGCACAGCTCGCGCAGCCGGGTCGCGGTGAACTCGACGTCCAGGACGAAGCCGCCGGTGCAGATCGACTCGACCGTCTTGTCGAAACCGAGCACGATCAGGCCGCCGGTGTTGGCCCGGAGCACCCGCTCCAGGCCGTCGCGCAGCCCCGTGCCGGGTGCGATGGCACTGAGGGAGGCCCGCAGCAGGGCCTCCTCACGGGAGGCCTTGTCCGCCCCCCGGTCGCTGGCTGCCACGTGACTCCTCCGGTCGACCCCGTGCCGCGCGCCTCGCGCCGTGCGCCGGTCCGCGGTCTGTTGCTCTGTCGCTCAGTACCGCTCGGTACTGCCTTCTGGCCAATGAGACTGGGGAAAGTCTAACTGCGTGCGGCATCGACAGGGCTTGGGTCAGCGCAGTTCGTCGGAGTCGAGCGGCTCCCAGCCCTCCATCAGCTCCTCCGGGTGCGCGACGACCCGGGCCGCGCGCGGGGCCGGCGGCGCCGACGGCGCCTCAGCACGCGCCTCGGCACGCGGCTTGGCGGCGGCCCGGCGGCGGCCCGGGATGGCCCGCAGCGCCTCGCCGATGTCGGCCACCTCGACCACCTTCATGCCCGGCGGCACCTTGCCCGGATCCGGCGGGACCAGGGCGTGCGTGAAGCCCAGCCGGTGCGCCTCGGCGAGCCGCCGCTGTACCCCCGTCACCCGCCGTACCTCGCCCGCCAGGCCGACCTCGCCGATCGCCACCAGGTTGCTGGGCAGCGGGGTGTCCGAGGAGGAGCTGGCCACCGCGAGCGCGATCGCGAGGTCGGCGGACGGCTCGCTCAGCTTCACCCCGCCCACCGTCGCGGTGTAGATGTCCTGCTTGCCGAGCTTCACCCCGCCGTGCCGCTCCACCACGGCCAGGATCATCGCGATCCGGGGCGACTCCAGGCCCGAGGTGGTGCGCCGCGGGGACGGGATCTGCGAATCCACCATCAGCGCCTGCACCTCCGCCACCAGCGGGCGCTTGCCCTCCAGGGTGACGGTGAGGCAGGTGCCCGGGACGGGCTTGTCACGCCTGGTCAGGAAGAGGCCGGACGGATCGGCCAGGCCGACGATGCCCTCGTCGTGCAGCTCGAAGCAGCCCACCTCGTCGGTGGCGCCGTAGCGGTTCTTGATCCCGCGGATGAGTCGCAGCCGGGCGTGCCGGTCCCCCTCGAAGCTGAGCACCACGTCCACCAGGTGCTCCAGCAGGCGCGGACCGGCGATCTGGCCGTCCTTGGTGACGTGGCCGACCAGCAGCGTCGCCATGCCGCGCTCCTTGGACACCCGGATCAGCGCGCCCGCCACCTCGCGGACCTGGGCCGGACCGCCGGGGGCGCCGTCCAGCTCGGCGGAGGCGATGGTCTGCACCGAGTCCAGGATCAGCAGGCCGGGGTTGACCGCGTCGATGTGCCCGAGCACCGCGCCGAGGTCGGACTCTGCGGCGAGGTAGAGGTGCTCGGAGAGCGCGTTGATCCGGTCCGCGCGCAGCCGGACCTGACCGGCCGACTCCTCGCCGGTGACGTAGAGCGTGCGGTGCCGGTCGGTGGCGGCCTTGGCCGCGACGTCCAGCAGCAGGGTGGACTTGCCGACGCCGGGCTCGCCGGCCAGCAGGACGACCGCGCCGGGGACCAGCCCTCCCCCGAGCACCCTGTCCAGCTCCGGCACGCCCGTCGAGCGGGCCGTCGCGACCTGGCCGTCCACCTGACCGATCGGACGGGCCGGCGAGCTGACCGGGCCCGCGGCCGTCGTCCGGATCGGCACCGCGCCGTACTCCTCGACCGTGCCCCAGGCGTTGCACTCCGGGCAGCGGCCGACCCACTTGGGCAACTGGTTGCCGCACTCGGTGCAGCGGTACGCCGGGCGCGGCTTGGCGGTGGTCTTGGTACGGGCAGCCATGCGGCCCACCGTAGCGCCTGGGTCCGACAACGCCCTGCTCCACCGGAGCCGGGCCCAAACCCACACAGATGGGCGATGTTGTTACCCGAAAGAAGTACATACACGGCGAACGGCCGGGGTGCGCCGCCCGCCGTCTCTACCGTCGGACGGGTGACAACGCGTACTGAAGGGCCGCCGGCCGCCGTGCCGGCGGCGTACGACCGGCAGGTGGACGGCCTGTTCACCTACTGCCTCTCGGTGCTGTGCGAGCACGACGCGGCCACCGGCGCCCTGCGCGAGGCCCGCGAGCTGGCACGGCGGCACGGCGCCCGGCTGACCGAGCCCGGGCTGGTCCGGGCCTGGCTGTTCTCGCTGGCCCGGTACTGCTGCCTGCGACGGCTCGCGGACGGCGCCGGGCGGGACGCCACGGCGGAGCCGACCGAGGCCGAGGCGGCCCGGCGGCGGCGCGAGCTGGCCTCACTCGCCTGGCCGGAGGCGGCCGGCACCGACCCGGAGCAGCGCGAGGCGCTGGAGCTGTCCGTCCGCCACCGGCTGACCCCGCACGAGGTGGCGGCGGTGCTGGGCCTGCCGTTCGAGCGGACCCGCGCGCTGCTCGCCGCCGCCGAGGCCGAGGTGGCCCGGACCAGGGCGGCGCTGCTGGTGCTCGGGGTGGGCAGTTGCCCGGAGCTGGACCGGCTCGGCGGGGCCGGGGCGGAGTCCTGGCGGGACTGGGTGCTCGGCCCGGCGCTGCGCCGGGAGCTGGTGCAGCACGTGGTCGACTGCCCGACCTGCCGGGGGACGGCGGGGCGGGTGGCCGGCGAGGTGCGGGAGGGCGCGGCGGGGATGTCCGGGCTGCCGCTGCTGGCGGCTCCCGCCCCCGCTCCGGCGCCCTCGGGCGAGGGAGGCGAGGGAGCGGCGTACCTGGCGTCGGTGATCGGCCACCTGCCGTCGGCGGTCGGTGCGGTGCGGCGGGCGAAGGCGGTGCCGGCGGCCGAGTCGGGGCTGCGGTTCGACCAGGGCGGCTTCCCCCGGCACCGGGCGCCGGACGCGGGCCGGGCACTGGCGGTGCGTCGGCGGGTGGTGACCACCGGGGTGCTCGCGGCCGTCCTGGCGGCTCCGGTGGTCGCCCTGTGGGCGGGGCACCGGAGCAGCGGGTCGGGGACGGCGGCCGCGGTGTCCGCGGTGCGGGTGGAGGAGGCCGGGCGGACGGGCGGGCAGCAGCCGTCGAAGCCGTGGCCGACGGCGGGCGCACCGGCGGGCACGGGGCTGCCGGGGGTGCCGGGGATGGAGCTGGCGGGGGCGGGGACGGTGGGTGCCGGGGCGATCGGTGCAGAAACGTTGCCCCTCGGCTTTCCACGGCTGACCCTCCAGGGCCCGGCGGTCCCGGTACCGGCCCGCGGGGCGACCCCGATCGGCAGTCCGACCCTGGTCGCCGCACCCGCCCCCGCCGTCGGACGGGCACCCGCGCCCGGAGGCGGCCCGGGCAGCGCCGAACCGGCCCCGGCCGGGCTGCTCACCGTCGAGGCCGCCGAGTACGGCAGCCGGACCATCCTCACCCTCACCGACTCCGGCACCACCGAGATCCACTGGCACGCCGTGACGGACGCCGCCTGGCTGCGGCTCAGCCGCGACTCCGGCACCCTCGCACCGGGCCAGCGGATCACCGTGACCGTCACCGTGGACGAGGACCTCGCGCCCGCGGCGCACTGGACCGCCCGGATCGCGCTGCCGCCCTCGCAGGCGGTCGTCACCCTGGAGGGCGGACCGCACAACCGGGGCGGTTCGGCCTCCTCCCCCGCCGCCCCGGGGGCGTCGGCGTCGGCGTCGGCCACGGCGGACCCGCAGCCGAGCAGTTCTCCGCAGCCGTCGGGGACGGCCACGGCGGCTCCGTCCCCGTCCCCGTCGGGGTCGCCGTCGTCCGGCGCTCCCTCGCCGTCGGCGTCCTCCTCGGCGTCGGCGTCGGCGTCGGCGTCCGCGTCGGCGTCCGCGTCGGCGTCCGCGCACCCGTCCTCGGGTACCCCGACGGGTTCGGCGACGGGCACCGCGACCCCGGCCTCGCACTGAGCGTCCGGCGGTCGGCGTCCGTGCCCGGCGACGGCGGTCAGCTCCGGTCGATCGGCGGCACCCGGTAACTGCCGTCCAGCACGGCCGCCTTCGGCTGGTAGAGCCGGATGATCGGCCGGAACTCGCCGACCGGGGCGGGCAGCCAGTTGGCCGCCTCCACCTCGTCCTCGGGCTGCTCGTGCTGGAGCGTCAGGGTGAGCGAGCCGTCCTCGCCGTACACCAGGCCCGGGGTGCGGTCGCCGATCGCGTAGCGCTCGATCGGGTTGTCCACCAGGTAGTAGTCCGGCAGCGCGTACATCGTGACGGACCAGAACGCCTCGGCGGGCGGCGGCTGGTCGAACCGCAGCGTGTAGCGGTGCGCGCCGCTGAGCGGGCGGCCGCCGGAGTCGTCGTAGGTCATCGCGAACGAAGCCTCGTAGGCGTGGTTGCCCCAGAGGCCGGCCCGGGCGGCGGCGGCCCGGCTGAGGTAGCCGGCGCGGCGGTCGGGGATGCGCCACTCGGGGTCGTCGAGGGTGCCGGGGCCCAGGTGGTCGATGTTGTAGTCGAACAGGTGGAGCGCCGAGCGCCACTCGCCGGGCGGGTGGTCCTCGGGCGGGCGGGTGGCGTCCTCGACCCGTTCGCGGCCGGCGGCCAGTCCCTTGGCCAGCGCGAGGGTCCAGTCCGCGGCGGTCGCGCGGTACGGCGAGATGCCCTCGTCGAGCAGGCCGAGCGGGGCGAAGCGCTGCTGGTACTCGACGTCCGGGGCGGCCGGCGGGAAGGCCTGCATCCAGACCCGGAGCCGCTCGAAGAAGGCCAGCCGCTCGGGCACCTCCGGGTCGGGCTCGGGCAGTCCGGCGACCAGCCCGCCGGGCTCCAGCGGCTCCAGGGTGAGGGCCTTCTGGAGGGCCTTGACCCGGGGGAGGTCGTCCGGCCCGGTGCAGGCGAAGCGGCCGACGATGGTCGCCACCGTGGTCGGCGCCTCGATCACCCGGGACGGGTCGGGCGGGGTGCCGTGCCAGCCGGGAGGGACGATCAGCCAGGTCTGCTCGCCGGTGCCGGTGGCACGGCTGCCGACGTAGGCGACGTTGTCCGTCCACGCGCCGACGACCTGCAGCACGTAGTAGGCGCCCGCGGTGTCCGGGACGCGCAGCACCTGCGGGCCTTCGGAGAGGTCGAGCTGGGCGATCGAGTAGAGGGTGTCGTTGTTGACCGAGACGAAGTGGTCCTTGGGCCCGGCCAGCCGGGTGGCGTGGCTGAAGTGGTTGAACGACGCCGCCGGCAGGGTACCCAGGCCGCCCCTGGAGAAGCGCTCGACCATGGTGAGGTCGGCGACGAGCGGGTAGCCGTAGACGTAGGCGTCGGCGGCCAGGGCCTCCAGCTCGGGGTGGTTCATCGGGGTGTCCTTCGTCCGGTCGGCGCGGTCTCTGCGGCACGGTCTCTGCGGCGCGGTCTCTGCGGTGCGGATCTCTGCGGTGCGGGTCAGCTCGGGTCGAGCGGCGGGAGGCGCCAGCGGCCGTCGAGGACGGACCGGTCCGGGCCGTGCAGCCGGACGACGACCGTGAACGGGCCGTCCGGGGCGGGCAGCCAGTTGGCGGAGTGCTGGGCGTCGGCGGGCCGCTTGTGCCGGAGGTGGAGGGTGAGCCCGCCGTCCGGGTCGCGGACCAGGCCGGGGGTGCGGTCGCCGATCGCGTAGCGGTCCAGGGTGTTGTCGACCAGCAGGCGGTCCGGGAGCGCGTACATGGTGGCGGACCAGAAGTACCGGGCCGGCGGCAGGGCGTCCGGGCCGAAGCGGACGACGTAGTCGCGGTCGCTGGCGTTCGGCGGCCGGTTGCCCGCGCTGTCCGCCGCCCAACCGCCGCACCAGGTCTCCTCGGCGGGCAGCCCGTAGCGGCCGAGCCTGGCGCCGAGGGCCTGGCGGAGGAAGTCCCCGCCGATCCGCTCACGGGTGCCGAAGAGTGCGGCCGGGCTGGTGGGTTCGGATTCGGCGGCGGCGCGCTCCAGCCGTGCGCGGCCGTCCGCGATGCCGCGCTCGATCTCGGCCCGGACCTCGATCGGCAGCGTGGCGGGCTCGAACTCGCCGCGCCCGTCGATGCCGAGATCAGTGAGGCGGCCGCGCAGGTCGACCTCGTCGGGCGGCAGCTCGACGGGCCCGCGGAGCGGGAAGAAGCCGAGCAGGAAGTCGAGGAAGCTGAGGAACTCGACGGTGTCCAGCACCTCCTCGCGCCAGACCGGCCAGACCGGCTCCGGCGCGGGGGCGGGCGCCGGGGTGCCGGCGTACTCGTGCAGCGGCCGCAGCCGGTACTGCTGCTGGACGGCCTTCAGTTCGGCGACGTCCGCGGGGGTGTCGCCGGTGAGGTGGGTGCGGCCGAGGATGCCGACCAGGCGGGTGGCGGTGCGGAGCACGCCCCGGACGCCGGGCGGGGGCTCGCCCCGCCAGTCGGGGCCGGCCACCAGGTAGTCGCCGGCCTCCTGGCCGGTGCTCCGGGCACCGACGAACCCGGCGTACACGGTGTCGAGTTCGTGCAGCGGGAGGACGTAGTAGCGGTCCGTGGCCGGGACGGACACCACCCACGGCTCGGCGCGCAGGTCGAGCCAGGCCCAGGAGTGCGGGGTGTCGTTGTCGGGGGCGGCGACGTCGGTGTCGGCCGGGGTGAACGGCTGCGAGCGGTGGCGGAAGACGCCGAAGCCGCCGACGTACCCCGGGTCCGCGTCGTCCAGTGCCTGCGCGTACAGGGTGCGGTAGTTCCGCAGGATCGGGTAGGCACGGATCCAGGCCTCGGCGGCGGTCGCGCGGATCGTGGCCGGGTCCACGAGTGCCGGGTTGGCCATGCTCGTCGCTCTCCCCAGTGCACGGAAGGCCGGTGGCGCGGGCGCGCACCGGAATTCTGGACATACGCATACATAGGGGATGCTATGCGGGGCGGGGCGGGTCAGCATGTCGGGTGGCCCGATGCTTCCCGGGCGCCCGCCGACTACCGGCTGCCGACTACCGGCTACCGGCTACCGGCTACCGGCTACCGACGCTGAGGCGCCGGGCGCGGAGCGGGAAGTCGGGCCGGCCGACTTCCCGCTCCCGACGGGTCCGGCCGGCCGAGTCCGGTCGGACCGGCCCGGTCGGACCAGCCTGGTCAGTGGCTGCGGCGGGTGACCAGTTCGGCCAGCACCAGCAGTTCGTCGGCCGCCGACGGCTCCGGGACGGCCGTGGCCAGCTGCGCCATCGCCGCCGCCATCCGCTCGCAGGACTCGCCCTGCGCCCAGCCGCGGCCGCCCGCGCCTTCGACGGACGCCGCACACTGCGCCAACTCCTCAGGGCTGAGCTGGCGTTCGAGGGCGTACAGCCCGGCGAGCCGGGCCCCCTCGGGGGTGCCGGAGCCCAGCGCCGCGACCACCGGCAGCGACTTCTTCCGAGCGACCAGGTCCGCGCCCACCGGCTTGCCGGTCACCGCCGGATCGCCCCAGATGCCGATCAGGTCGTCGATCAGCTGGAACGCCAGGCCGATCTCCCGGCCGAAGCCGTCCATCGCCTGTGCGGCCTCCTCCGACCCGCCGCCGTACAGGGCCCCCATCGCGCAGGCGGCGCCGAGCAGGGCGCCGGTCTTGGCCTCCGCCATCGCCAGGCACTCGGCGAGCGAGACGTCGCTGCGCTGCTCGAAGGCGCAGTCGATCTGCTGGCCCTCGCACAGCTCGACCACGCAGTCGGTGAGCCGGCGGACCGAACCGCGGGCGGCCGGGTGGGCGTCCTCGGCGAGCAGACGCAGTGCCAGCGAGTGCATGGCGTCCCCGGCCAGGATGGCCTCGGTGGTGCCGAACACCCGCCAGGCGGTGGGCCGGTGGCGGCGCGTCTCGTCCCGGTCGATGACGTCGTCGTGGAGCAGCGTGAAGTTGTGCACCAGCTCGACGGCGGCGGCCGCGGCGGTGGCCTCGGCGGTCGTGCCGCCGAGCGCCTGGGTGGCGGCGAGGACCATGGCGGGCCGGATCGCCTTGCCGGAGGGGGCCTCGACGGGCGAGCCGTCCGCCTCCCACCAGCCGAAGTGGTAGCCGGCGACCTTGCGCATCGCGCCGGGCAGTGAGTCGACGGCGGCCCGCAGGACCGGGTCGACCAGGTTGCGGGCCCGGGCGAGGACGTCCGCCGCCTCGTTCCCCTCTTTGTGGTCCCGCTCCAGTGTGGAGCTCGTCATGGGTTTCTCCCCCTGTCGGCCTGCGGTGAGGTGGCCTGGTGTGAGGGGCCGGTCGTGGGTCGGCCGACCCGGTCGGTTGGCAGGGTCGGCCGACGGCCGGCCCGCTTTCCGGACGTGCCGCGGCGCACCGCCCGGCCGGGGTGTGGGTGCCCCGGCCGGGCGGCGTGGAATTCCGACCGGCTCCGGTCGGTCGGTGCCCGGCCCCGGGCCTGGGCGCGTGCCCGGATATCGCGCGCCCGGCCGGAATGACGGAGCCGCGCCCCGGGCAGCGCCTAGCGCTGCGCGACGTCCACGTTCTCCAGGACGCCGACCGCGTCCGGGACGAGAATCGCGGCGGAGTAATAGGCGCTGACCAGGTAGGAAATGACGGCCTTGTCGTCGATTCCCATGAACCGCACCGAAAGGCTCGGCTGGTACTCGTCCGGAATTCCGGTCTGGTGCAGGCCGACGACGCCCTGGTTGTCCTCGCCGACGCGCAGCGCCATGATCGAGCTGGTGTGCCCGCCGACGATCGGGATCTTGTTGCACGGGAAGACCGGCACCCCGCGCCAGGCCGTGACGTGCTTGCCCTCGACCTCGACCGTGCCCGGGACGAGGCTGCGCTTGTTGCACTCTCGGCCGAAGGCGGCGATGGCCTTGGGGTGGGCGAGGAACATCTTGGTGCCGCGGCGGCGACTGAGCAGCTCGTCCATGTCGTCCGGGGTGGGCGGGCCGGAGTGGGTCTGGATCCGCTGGTCGTACGCGGCGTTCTCCAGCAGGCCGAACTCGGGGTTGTTGACGAGCTCGTGCTCCTGGCGCTCGCGCAGCGCCTCGATGGTCAGCCGGAGCTGGTGCTCGGTCTGGTTCATCGGCTGGTTGTAGAGGTCGGCGACGCGGGAGTGCACCTTGAGGATGGTCTGCGCGACGCTCAGCTCGTACTCGCGGGGCTTGAGCTCGTAGTCCACGAAGGCGCCGGGCAGCTCGTACTCGCCCCGGTGGCCGGCGGAGACGTCGATCGCGGCCTCGCCGTGCTTGTTCTGCGCCTGCTGGAAGCCGTTCAGGTACTCGATGACCTGCAGTTGCAGGGCCTCGGAGCGGTCGTGGAGCTCCTGGAAGGCGGGCCAGGAGAGCGCCATCACGGTGCCGGAGGTGGCGGCCCGGACGGTGTACGGCCAGGTGCCCTCCTCCTGCTGGAGGGCCTCGTCGCCGAGGTGGTCGCCGTCGGCGAGGGTGCCGACCACCGTCTCCTCGCCGTACTTGCCGGTGCCGAGCCGTTCGAGCTTGCCGTGCGCGATGAGGAAGACCTCGTTGATCGCCGAACCGGCGGAGACCAGTACGTCGCCGGCGGCGAACTCCCGCTGGACGAAGCGCCCGGCCAGCTCCGTCAGGACGGCCTCGTCCTGGAAGCCGTGCAGCACCGGCACCTCGGCCAGCGTCGGCGGGACGATCCGCACCTCGGAGCCGGTCTTGACGAAGCTCACCCGACCGCGGCCGACCGAGTAGCGCAGGCGGCGGTTGACCCGGTAGGTACCGCCGGACACCTGCACCCAGGGCAGCTTCCTGAGCAGCCAGCGCGGGCTGATGCCCTGCATCTGCGGCGCGGACTTGGTGGTCGTGGCGAGGTTCCGCGCACCCGCCGTGCTCAGACTCTGCTGCTGCCGGATCTCCGGTTGCGCGCTGGGCGCGGGAACACCGGCATTGGTTTCGGTCGACATAAGGGGAGCCCTTCGCATGCCCGATGAAGTGTCGCCTTGCACATTCATGTTGCAGCTTCATGGTGGGCCCATTCGGGTGCATGCCGCAATCACTCGTTCGAGTGGTTCGGGATAACCGAACAAATAGTACGACTGGATCACCCGATCGATATCTGTTCGACTGATTATTCGAACTTATCGGGAATACCGCCTCCCATCTTCCCCCATCGACACCCCCTCCGTCGCCACCCCCTGACGCCCGCACACCCGGCGCCCCTCCCGTCCGGGCCCGGGGAGCCGGCCGCTAAGGTGCCACCTCACAGGGCCGCCAGGCCAGTTGACGAGCACGGCCGACCGCGAGCCCTGACCATTCGTCATCTCATGCCCTGGGAGGCAGTCTTGACAGCCCCCGTCCGCGTCTGGCTCAACCGCACCTACGCCGAGAACATCTTCTTCATCGAACAACTCCGCACCGCGCCACGCCCGGTGACGGTCCATGCGACCCACGCCGACCCCGACTCCCCGGTGCTCGCCGCCGCCGACCACGGCACCCTGGAACCCGCCGACCTGCCCGCCGACGCCTACGTCGGCTACGCGCTCGACTACTGCGCCCGACACTCCATAACCGTCTTCCTCCCGCAGCTGCACCAACTCGCCATCGCCCTCGCCCGGCCGGAGTTCGAGGCGATCGGCACCACCCTGCTCTGCCCGCCGGCCACCGCCGTCGCCACCTACACCAGCAAGGCCGACGGCTACCGGGCGATCGCCGCCGCCGGACTGCCCACCCCGCCCTGGTGGCGGGTGCGCACCGCCGACGAACTGCTCGACGCCGTCGACCGGATCGAGGCCGCCGGGCACACCGCCTGCCTCAAACCCACCACCGGCGCGGGCGGCGCGGGCTTCCGGGTGCTCACCCGGGAGCCGTACGGGCCGTGGCGGCTTCACGGCTGGGACCACCGGGTCCAGGTCGAGC
The DNA here is from genome assembly GCF_044760075.1 of Kitasatospora sp. NPDC098663. NCBI lineage: Bacteria > Bacillati > Actinomycetota > Actinomycetes > Kitasatosporales > Streptomycetaceae > Kitasatospora > Kitasatospora sp. NPDC098663. Next base: position 156,521 of record NZ_JBIWAP010000007.1, read on the forward strand.
AGGTGGCCGCCGCCCTGTCCGCCCGACCGGACGCGGGGAGCGAGGGGGACGAGCCCGTCGACCTGCTGGTGATGCCCTACCTGGACGGGCCGGAGGTCTCGGTGGACTGCCTCGCCGACCGGGACGGCCACCCCCTCACCGTGGTCGGCCGCACCAAGGCGGGCCGCCGGCGCGGCTTCACCACCGATCCGCGGCACCTGGAGCCGGTCCGGCGCCTGGTCGGGGCCGGCCGGATGGCGTACCTGTCCAACATCCAGTTCCGCGAACTGGCCGGGCGACCGGTGGTGATCGACGTCAACACCCGGCCCGCCGCCGGGCTCCACCAGCTGCGGCTGTGCGGCCTCAACCTGCCCTGGGACGCCGTCCGGCTGGCACTCGGCGAACGGCCGGAGCCCACCGGGGTGGATCCGGCCGTGCACGGCGTCGAGTACACGCTGGTCTCCGGCATCCAGCCGGTGCGGCCGCGCCGGGCGCCCGCCCCGGTCTCCCTCGTCCGGCAGCGGTAGCCCGGACGCGACGGCGGGCGGCTCGTGCGGGGAACACGGCTCCGTCGGCGTGGTAACCCCGGTGCTACAGCGGGCCGTTCCAGTCGAGCGTCGGCTCCAGCACACCCTCCAGGGTGAGCAGCCAGCGCTTCACGTCGATCCCCACCCGGCCGCCGCCGAAGCCGCCGATCCCGTCCGCCGCCACCACCCGGTGGCAGGGCACCAGCAGGGCGACGGGATTGGCGGCCATCATCTGGCCGACCGTCCGCGCCGCCAGGCCGGGCTCGGCCACGTCCTCGAACACCCCGCTGAGGGCCGCCAGTTCGCCGTAGGTGATGGTCCGGCCGTACGGCACCTCCTGCCAGAGCGTGCGCAGCACGGTGCGGTGCGGGCCGGAGCTCAGGCTCCAGTCGATCGGCAGGCCCAACTCACGGCTGCGGCCCGCCAGATAGGCGCCGATCCGGTCCCGGACGGCGGCGCTCTTCGACGCGTCGGTGCACGGCGGCAGTTCGCCGTCCCGCCCGCCGTACCCGGCCGCCGCCACGCCCAGCGGCGTCACGGCGATGTGCATCGGGCCGCTCGGCAGCGGCGTCTCCACGGTCAGCCAGGACATCGACCAGGACTGCGGCACGCTCGGGCCCCCACCCTCCGCCGGACCGGCCGCCGGCCACTCCGGCGCCCGCGGGGCGCGCGACGTCCGCCCGCCCCGCACGCCATCGTACGGCGGGCGGGGCGGCGCGCCTTCGGCGTCGGCAGGCACCGGGGCCGCCGGTTGCGGCGGGCGCCAGGGCCGTCAGCGCCGCCCCTTCAGCTCGGCCGCGAGCGCCCGGGACCAGTGCGACAACTCGGCGCGGTCCGGCGCCCGGCCCTCGCACAACAGGGCGAGCTGCGCGTCGTTGATCCGGTTCGGCCCCGGGATCTCCAGCAGGTACGCCAGCTCCGCCAGTACGGTGGCGAGCCGCTCGGCGTCCGTGCGGTCCAGGGTGGCCGCGGACTCGTGGTGGCTGATGGTGAGCGAACCGGGCATGGTCAAACCTCCTCCGTCCACCCCCGCTCCCTCCACCGTACGACCGGTCCGGCCGCGGCGCCCGCCGCGGGCGGCGGGGGTGCGGCGGCCGGACCTGGTCGCGCTCCGGAGCCGGCCGGGCGCGGTGCGCGGTGGGCCGCACCGGGGGCCGGGGGTGCGCCCCGGAGCCGTTCGGGGGCGGGTGGGTCGGCGGATCCTGGAAGGTCGGACCAGCGCGGGTCTGACCAGCGCGGGCCGGACCAGCGCGGGCCGGACCAGCGCGGGTCAGGGCGCTCCCTCCCGGTCGCCGTGCCGCCCGCCCTCGCCGGACCGGCTCCCCTCCCACCGGCGGTTCCGAACCGCCGGCACCGCCAACACCACCGTACCGGCCGCGAGTTGCCAGACCGCACCGAGCAGCAGCACTTTGTCCACGCCGATCCGGTCCGCCACCGGTCCGGCCCCCGCCAGCCCGAGCGGCCCCAGCACGAACGCGCCGAGCGCCCCGAAGGAGTTGACCCGGCCGAGCACCTCCGGCGGCACCCAGCTCTGCATCGTCGTGCTGAGCAGCGTCCCGCTGACCGCCGAGCCGACCCCCGCCACCAGCGCGCCGGCCACCACCCAAAGCAGCGGCGCACCGGCCGCGAGCGCGGCGGAGGGCAGCGCCCAGGCCAGCGCGGCCACGGTGGCCACCGCGAGCGGCCGCTCAGGCCGCCGCCCGAGCATCACCAGCCCGCCCAGCACCGCGCCGACGCCGTACACCCCCATCACCAGACCCCAGGCCCGGGCGCCGCCGAGGTCCCGCTGCGCGGTGAGCGGGCCGAGCACCAGGAACGGCGCCCAGACCAGCAGGTTGAACAGGCCCATCTGGACGGTGGTGATCCAGAACCACGGACGGGAGGCGAACTCCGACCAGCCGGCCCGCAGTTCGGCGAGCATCGACTGCTCACCACCGGCCGCGCCGGCCGCCCGGTCGGGCAGCCGGAGCCTGGCCAGGGCGAACGCGCCGACGCCGTACGTCACCGCGTCGACCAGCAGGACCACCGCCGGGCCCTGCGCCGCCGTCACCAGGCCGGCCGTCGCGGGCCCGGCCACCGTGGCCACCGAACGGGCCAGCCCCAGCAGGGTGTTCGCGTCGGCCAGGAGCTCCTTCCGGCGCACCAGGCCGGGCACGATCGCCCCGAGGGCCGGCAGGAACAGCCCCTCCCCGATCCCCCACACCGCCACCAGCGCGACCATCACCCAGACCGGCGCCCGCCCGGCCGTCAGCAGCGCGGCGAACACCGCCTGGACGAGCCCGCGCAGGACGTCCGAGCCCAGCATCACCCGGCGGCTGCCGAACCGGTCCGCGATCACCCCGCCGGCCAGCAGCACCAGCACCACCGGCAGGATCCGGGCCGCCATCACCCACCCCAGGTCGGTTCCGCTGCCGCCGCCGTCGAGCACCGCGAAGGCCACCGCCACCGGTGCCATCGAAGAGCCGAGGAGGGAGGTCGAGTAGCCGACGAAGAACCACGCGAAATCGCGCTCGCCCAGCACGGCGAGCCGGTCTCCCAGCCGCCGACGGCGGGCCGGGATCCGTTCCACATCCACTGCCATGGGCGGCAGTCTGCCTCCGGACGGAAACGGCGTTCAAGGGCTTCCAGGAAAAAGTTGAGTCTTTTGGCCTCAATATTTCACGCTCTGTCGACTACCGCAGTAAACGGCCTCAGAAATGGCCGTTCACCTGCGATTTACTGCGCTTGGACGATAGCCTTCAGGAGTCCGGCACGAGTTGATTTACTGCGGAAGAGGCCCGCCATGGCAGAACTCCCCCCGGTCGAGTACGCCGTCGCCGTCGAGCGCTACCTGGCCGCCTCCGGGCTCGCCGAAGGCTCCCGGCGGATCTACCGGATCGCCCTGAACACCTGGGCCTGGGCCCTCGCCGACCGCCCCGCCCCCACCGGCCCCGAACGGCGGCGCGCCCGGCCGCCCGTCCTCCCGCTCGCCCTGCTCGACCACCCGGACGCCGCCCGCCGCCTGCGCACCGCCGCCGACCGCCGCCGCGCCGGCACCGACCCGCGCACGCTCAACCGCGAACTCTCCACCCTGCGCGCCGCCGTGGCCTGGTGGCGGGCCCAGCGCTGGCTCGACGACGACCCCACCACCGACCTGCACCCCGGCCCGCGGCCCGAACCGACCGCCACTGCGCTGACACCCGACGACCTGCGCGCCCTCTTCACCCTCCGCGCGCCCCTGCGCGAACAGTCGCTCTGGCACCTGCTCCACGAATCCGGCGCCACCATCGACACCGTCCTCGCCCTCGACACCGACCACCTCGACCTGCCCCGGCACCGCACCCTCCACCGGCCCGGCCGCACCCCCGTCCACTGGCGGAGCGGCACCGCCCGGCTGCTCCCCCTCCTCGTCGCCGGCCGCACCACCGGCCCGCTCTTCCTCACCGACCGCCGCGCCCCCGCCGGCACCCCCGCCCCCGACCGCTGCCCCCACACCGGCCGCGCCCGCCTCTCCTACCGCCGCGCCGCCGAACTCCTCACCGCCCACACCACCCACTTGACCCCCGGCGCCCACGGTTGGACCCTGCGTCAACTACGCCCCGGTGCAACCCCGCCACTGGATTCCGACGGCCGGACACGACACCCTGGCACCCCCGATCGAAGGGACCCCGAGTGATCCCCGACAACGAGACCCGGCGGCGCCGGGAGGCCGTCAGCCGACTCGCCACGGAACAGGCGGTGCTGATCGAGACCGCGGAGAGCTCCGGCACCGGCTTCCTGGTCGCCCCCGACACCGTGCTGACCTGCGCCCACGTCGTCCGCTCCGACCCGCACCCGGCGGTGACGGTGGACGGGCGCACGCTCCGGGCCGAGGTGATCGCCCGAGAACCGCGGCAGGACCCGGACAGCGGCATCTACGCCTACCCGGACCTCGCGGTGCTCCGGCTCCCCGAACCGCTGGACACCGCCGGCGTCTGGCTCGCCGACCAGGTGCCCCCCGGCGGCTCGGACGTGATCGTCCACGGATTCAGCGACGCGACCCTGGACGCCGGCACCCACCGGGACACCCTGCACCTCTCCGTCGTCGGCCGGTCCGGCGAAGCGGGCCACTTCGTCCGGCTCAAGAGCGACCAGGTCGTCCAGGGGTTCAGCGGCAGCCTCGTGCTCGACCCCGCCACCGGGCGGGTGTGCGGAGTGCTCAAGACCTCCCGCGACGAGACGGCCGTCCTGGGCGGCTGGATGGTCCCCGTCGACGCGGTGCGGACCTGCTTCCCCGAACTGGCCCGGCGCAACGGACTCGGCCACCGGCCCGGCACGGCCTGGTACGACCTGGCGATGGACCGGGCCGGGCGCCAGATCCGGCTCTTCGGGGCGTACGGGCACCACCGCCCCCGCCAGACACCCCGGCCGACCCCCGCCCAGTTGCTGACGCAGGGCGCGATGCCCTTCGTCGACCGCCCCGAACTCGCCGAACTGCGGGCCTGGTGCGCCGACGGGACCCCGCTGCTGCTGCGCCTGCTCCACGCGCCGGGCGGCTCCGGCAAGACCCGGATCGCCGCCGAACTGTGCCGGCTGATGGCCGAGGACGGCTGGCTCGCGGGCTTCGTGCAGCGCAGCAGCCTCGCGGGAGCGGGGTGGCTGGACGAGCTGACCGCCGCCCTCGACGACGGCCTGGCGGTCCTCGCCGTCTTCGACTACGCCCAGGCCCGGCTGGAGGACATCCGCACCCTGGTGGACCACGTCTCGCGGTTCGGACCCGAGCAGCCCCGACTGCGCCTGCTGCTGCTCGCCCGCACGGCCGAGCCCTTCTGGCGGGCGCTGCAGAGCGGCGTCGACGACTGGGCACTGGCCGACGCCAGCGTCGTGGAACTCCCCAGGACGATCCCCGCCATCCCCTCCGCCGCCTCCATCCCCTCCGCCGCCTCCGCTGCCTCCGCTGCCTCCGCCGGGAACACCTCGCCCGCCGCGCTGGTCGTCTCGGCCTTCGAGGTCTTCGCCCGACGACTCGGCCACGACCGCCTGCCCGTACCGAGGAGCCTTCCGTCGCGCGCCGGGCGGGAGGACTCGCTGCTCGGCGTGCTGGCACTCGCGCTGGACGCCGTCCTCACCCTCGCCCGGGGAAGCAGCTGGTCCGGGAACGGCGATCCACTGGAACGGCTCTGCGACCACGAGGTCCGGGTCTGGCACGCGCAGCTCACGGCGTGGCTGCCCGCGGAGCCGGCCCTGGCCGGCGAGGCCGGCCGGCTCCTGGCGGAAGGGCTCCTCCTCGTCCCGGTCCTCGCCCCCGGGCGGCGCTCGGACCAGCTGATCGCCCTGCTGGAACGGGTCCGGGCCGAGGCGTTCCCCCACCATCCGCCCCTCAACATGAACGTCGTCAACGCCCTCCTGCGCATGCTCTACCCGGCCGAGGACGGCCTGGTCGCCCCCGTCGGCCCGAGCCGGATCGGCGAGATCCTGGTCCGACGGGTACTGAGTACGCCGGAGAGCTCGGGACGCTCCGAGGAGTACCTGCTCGCCCTGCTGGACCCGCCGGACCCCGCCTCGCCGCAGCAGCGGATCGCGGCGGCCACCGAGACCGTGGAGATCCTCGCCCGCGCCCGCGGCTGCACCGGGGTGGGGCGGGTCGTGGACCACCCCGCCCACCCGGCCCTGGACGCCGCACTGGCCCGGAGCATCACCGAGCGGCCCGACGCGCTCCTGCCCGCCCTGGCCGCCAACGGCGCCGTACTGCCGCACGCCGAACCGCTGGCGGCCCTCATGCTGCCCGCCGTACGGGCGTGCGAACCGGACGTCCTCGCCGCCGTCGAGAGCCGGCTGCCCGGCTACCCCTCCAGCATGTCGCCGGTGGCGGCGCTGGTCCTGAAACGCCTGCTGGACCGGCCGGACCCCGAGTTCGGCGAGGAGGACCAGCTGCGCAGGCTGCGCCGCCTCATCAGCTACAGCCTCCGGCTCGACGAGACCGCCCCGGACGGACCGGGCAACGGACTGGGCAACGGACTGGACCCCAGCGGACTCGGCGCGGACGGACTGGCCCCGGGCGGGCCGGCCTCGGACGGCGTCCGCCCCGGCGACGGCGACTCCGCGCTGACCGCCGCCCAGCAGGCCGTCCGCCTCAGCCGGGACCTCGTCCGGCAGACCGGACGCCATCTCCCCGAGTACGCGAGGGCGCTCCACAACGTGAGCCTCCTGCTGCACCGCGCCCACCGGACCGAACCGGCGCTCAAACACGCCAGGTCGGCCGTCGCCCGCTACGAGGAACTCCTCGCCGGGGCGGACGGGGACGACACCCTGCGCCAGACGTACCTCCTGGACACCGCGACGGCGCTGAGCACCCTGGCCCTGGTGCGGATGGAGGACGGCCAGGTGAGCGCGGCCCTCGACGCGGCCGCGCACGGCGTCGAGCTGTGCGAGGAGGCCGAACCGGGAGCCCGGCAGGACGCCACCCTGCTGACCTGCCTCCAACTCCTCGCCCGGTGCGGGCAGCTGGCCGGCCGGCCCGTCGAGGCGGTGACGGCCGGCTACCGGGCGCTCGAACTGCTGCGCGAGCTCGCCGACCAGCAGCCCGGCCGCTACCTGGCCAGGCTCCCGGAGGCGTTGCACCGGCATGCGATCGGCCTCGTCCGGGCCGGCCGGGACGACGAGGCGTACCGCGCGCTGCGGGAGGCCGCACAGCTGCGCGCCGCCCTTCCGCCCGGCGACCGGCAACGGCTCGCCGCGCAACGGTCCTCGCTGCAGATGCTGGTCCAACTCTCATCGGAGATAACCGAGTTCACCGACGAGCGCGCACACTGGGTGGAGCAGCTGGCGACCATGGGCAATCATGGCAGGTGAGGCCGCCGCCACCTGCGGCCCTACGACGGCAGGTAGGAGCATGATGCCCACGGACTCTCAGGACCTCGCCGCGCCCGCCCCGATCCGACGCCGCCAGGCCGTCGAGGTCTTCGGGAACCGCTTCGGCCGGCTCTACAACGACGAGGTCGTCGCCCCGGGCGGCACGGCCGGCAACTACCTCCGGTGGCAGTGGTCGCAGACCGGCGTCGTCGTGGTGGCGACCGGCCCCGACGGCATCGCGCTGGTGCCCTCCTACCGCTACCCGGTCGGCGCCGCCTCGCTGGAGTTCCCGCGCGGCGGCTGCGAGCCCGGCGAACCCCCGGAGGAGGCCGCCGCGCGCGAGCTCAGGGAGGAGACCGGCCTCATCGCCTCCACCGTGGAGAGCCTCGGCCTGATCCACGCGGACACCGGCCTGATCGAGAACGGGATCCACGTCTGCCGCGCCACCGTGCTCCCCGGAGGCACCGCCACCGCCCGTCCGGAGGCCATGGAATCGGTGACCGACCCGGTCTGGGTCTCCCCCGACCTGATGGCGCGCTGGCTGCGGCAGGGCCGGATCACCTGCGGCGTCACCCTGGCCGCCTTCGCCCTCCTCCAGGCCCACCCCGACCCGCAGACCGGGGCCGTCAGAGGGTGACCACCCGCTCGAAGGGGTCGAGCTCGCGCAACGGCCGCGGCCGCGCCCGGTGCTGCGGGTCCGGGCCCGCCGCGCCCGGGCCGTTCACCACATGGAGCGACAGGTCGCGAACGCCGTCGCTCGCCGGGGAGACCACCTCCAGGCCGGCCCCCAGCCGACCGGCGACCGGATCCTCGTCCAACCCGAAGCGCATCAGCCGGACCTCACCCCGCAAGTGCTCCCACGCCAGGCCCCCGACGCGGCGGAAGGTGCGCTCGAACACCTCCAGCGTCCACGCGCTGAACTCGTCGACCGCCGAACGCAACACCGCCGTGTCCGGCTGGATCCCCCGGCGCAGCCGCCCCAACTCCGCGACCAGGGCAACCCGGGAGGGCTGCTCGATCGCCTCGAACACCACCTCCACCGGGAGTTGGGACAGCAACAGGTTGTCGAGCACCACCGCCGGGAACCCCGCGCACTCGACGAGCCGCCGGCTCCGGAAGACCGGGATCGTGCCCTCGCCGTCACGCGGGCCGGCCATACCGACGCCCAGGGCCTGCGGCAGCGCCCGCCGGTAGGACTCGCCGGCCCAGTCGTCCACCGACTGGAGCACGAGGACGAGTTCGGCGCTACCCCCGGGGCGCGCGCTCCGGTAGCCGGCCAGCCAGTCCCGGAGCTGCTTGTAGAGCAGCGGATCCTGCTCGGCGACCCAGGCGCGCGCGGCTTCGAGAGCCTCCCGCGCGCTCCCGGCGAAGTCCCGCTCGGCGGCCTCGATCCGCGTCAGGACACCGGACTTGAACGCGGCGGCGACGGCCGCCCCGTCGTACGGCACCGTGTGCGCGGACGACACCCCGGTCAGCCGCTCCACGTAGGGGACGTCGGGCGCGTTCTCCACGCCCTCGGCCCGGTGACCGTCGCTGATCCCGCGCAGGGTCCCGCCCGCCCGCAGCGCGACCCGCAGCCGGCCGGCCTCCAGGAGAGCGCCGAAGTCCGAGAGCGCCGCCGCCCCCGGGGACCAGCGGACCTTCCGCGCCTCCTCGGCGTCGACGAGCGCCCGGAAGTACCTGTTGTTGAGGCCCTGCGAGTCGCCGATCAGCAGGGTGTCGGCGAAGAGGACGTGCAGCAGGACCCGCGACCGCAGGTCCGAGGCCCGGTCGATCGGCGCCGCCGCGTGCGGCTCCACATCGGAGAGGTAGATGCGTTCGGTGCCCGCCGCCCGCTGTCCCATATCCATGGCCTGCCACCCTTCGGCGCCCGATACAGTTCCCCTCGCGAAGAAGAAGGATAGGCCCACGGCCCGGACCGGTCACCGGTTTTGGCAATTCGACCCCGGCAACGGCACCCCTCGGAGGAGAAATGTCGGAGCTTGTCCAAGTAGTGACGCCCGAGGGGACCTTCTGGGCCCGCATCGAGGAGCAGCGCGGGCCCAGGGACGTCGCCCTGCGCCGCCCCAGCTACCAGCTGGACGACCTCGCGAGCACCCTCCAGACCGTGGTCGGCAACGTGCGATCCGGCCTGCGGGCGGCCGCCCCCGACGAATTCACGCTCGAATTCGGAATCGAGCTCTCCGTCAAGACGGGAGTCCTCGTGAGCGCCGTGACGGGAGTCGACGGAAAGGCCAGCCTGAAGGTGACGGCGACCTGGCGGAAAAGCGGCGAGACCGCCCTTTCCGGCCCCCCGAACGACCCGGCGGAATCGGAAGAATCCGACGACCCGAACGAACCCACCGAACCCGAACCCGCACCCGAACCCAGCTGACCAACCACCCCACACCACCCCACAGCCTCCGGCACGCCACCCGCAACGACGAAGGGCCAGCCCCACCGGATCCCCGGCGAGCTGGCCCTTCTGGCACTTCCGCCGCTGAGCCCCCTGTCGGATTCGAACCGACGACCCCCGCTTTACAAGTCGAACCCGGATCATGACGGCATGTGACGCCTGATGCCGCGTGGCGCTGAACCCGCAGGTCAGCGCCACGCGGACAGTTTCGTGGTCCAGTACCGGACGGCCCCTGCCACCCCGTCCGCTCACGCATCGCTCACGCAGGTCGGTTCTACTGAATGAGGCCCGACCTGCTCGTCCGCGTCGTCCGCAACGTCGAGAAGCCGCTCGGCGTCCGACAGGTTGTCCCCGACCGCACCGAGCCACGCCAGCGCCGCCTACTCCCGACGTTCGACCTCGGAGAGGGCAGCCTGCTCGGCCGTCCGCTGGGCCTCCACCCACGTGGTCAGCGACAGAACATCGGTGAAGCCGAGGCTCCCGGCCAGCTTCTTGGCGGCAGACCGCCCCCTATGACTTCTCCCGCGCGAGGAGACGCGACAGCGTGTCCTGCGTGATGAGGGAGCTGCCCGGGTCCGCAGTCGGCTGCGAAGACGCCGGCGGCTCGGTACCAGGCTGAGGTGGCTGATTTGCGGGGGCAGTCATGCGGAGTCCTCCAAGGGCAGCGCCCCCGCGCCGTTGACCAGAGTAGCCAGATCGTCAGTCCACGTCCTCGTCTGCTTCCTCTGGAGCAATGAGGTCTTGAATGACCTCATTGCCCATGTATCCCCAGTCTTCTCGGAGTCGCGCCATTCGAGCTCGTGCTCTCTCGGGCATCTCGTCTTCCAGCTTGGCCCATGAGTAGAGGAGCAACATCAGAAGTCCACGCGCTTGTCCGAGCTGCCGCGCGAGCAGTTCTGGAGTTGCGTACGTGTCAGCCAGCAGCAGGTCATATACCTGCCTCCCCAGCAGATTGCCCATGTTCACTACCACCCCGAGAGGCTCCTCGACCGACTCAGGGGGTTCGACGTCGAAGAAGGTGCGGCCGTGCGGCGCATCGACAATGTGCCACCGCGCCCGCCCTGAGAGGCCCCCAGCAGAGTCGAACAACTTCTGGGAGTCAGAGCCCGCTTCGGTCTTCTCGTGAACCGGTTGAGCCGCGAGCCAGAGGCCGTGGAACTGGTCAAGGACCGTCTGCAAGTCTGGCCGGACGACTGCGTCCCGGACCAGCACGGTGACGACGCATCGGAGCTTGTGCCAACCCGGAACTGCCCGGCCGTCCAACAACTTCGAGACCGTCTCGTGCGAAACCACGTCGGAGAACGAGTCATCGGACTTGACCGCTTCGCTGATCCGCTTGACCCCCGGCCGCCCTGCCTTGTCGTAGAGCTCGTGAAGCGCCAAGAGAAGATCCCGCTCCGCGCCCGGGGGTACGTCGTCCTCGCTCGGCATCGCCTTCGCCATCGTGGCGACCTCCCCCAACATCCACGGCACGATCAGGGGGAAGGGTTACAACTCCCGCAACGGGGTGTCAACTCATGACTACTGGTGACGAGGGTCGCTCGCGGCCCAGGCGTCCAGTTTCGTCAACTTCCTCCCAGCCGGTTCAGGTCCCGTCCAGAAAGGTCCTCGGCGGTTTCGTCCCCCTAAGACTGTTAGCAACCCAACGGGAACACAGGGATAGGGGAAGAACGTGCGGTTCCGCAGGGAGATCGTTCTGGCGGTGACTCTTGCAGTGGTAGGGGCGGTCGTCAGTGCAATGACGGAGTCGGTCCTTCAGCACATGTGGTGACCTCTCACCGGGTGGGGCCTCGGCATCCGTGGGCCCCACCCGACGCTCGACCTCAGCTGGGTCCTATCGGAACTTCTGGGATCTCAGTGGATGCCTCGCTCAAGCGGAGGAACGCCCGCACTGCCCTTGTACGCGCGCCAGGCGCATGGAGGAGACGAGCGAATCGAGCTTGACGGTTCTTGTGATCTATAGCCGGCACACTAGGAATCCGCCGAGGCATGTGATCTTGAACAGCCCCTCGGTCGCGATCGTGGCAGCGACGATCTCAGCCGCCCGATTGACGGTCTCGTGGAACGGGACACCGCATTGGTCGGCCCACGCCTCGTAGGAGGCAAGGTGGGCGACTATCGGCGCGGGGTCGTTGATCTCGATGGTGCCGGGCAGTTGCCGGACCCGGATGTCCTTGAACGCCGTCCCGAGGTAGCTGCGGGCCTTCTCCAGGGAGAAGCGGGAGCTTAGGGAGACCCGTGCCGGCCCCTCGGGAATCCCGAGGACGTCGCCTGCCGCCCGGGCCCAGAGCTGGTCCAACTCTCGCTTGTCGGTGTCGCTGTTGGTCGAGGCAATGAGCACGCCGCCAGGCCGGAGGACACGGGCCAGCTCCTTGATCGTGGCCTCGATGTCGCCTACGTGGTACAGCATGTGCAGGGCCAGTACGGCGTCGGCGCTGTCGTCGGCGAAGGGCAGAGCCTGGGCGTCGGCCACCAGGACCGGCTTCTCGACGTCGGCGAGGATGCCCGCCGAGATGTCCATCCCGACGACCTGAAGGTCCGGACGGTCCTTGTGCAGGCGGCTGACGAACTTGCCGTTGCCGCAGCCGACGTCGAGGACGATCCCGCTTGTGCCGGCCAGTTCTTCAACGACGATCCCCGGCAGGTCGTACTGCGGCTGCTGCCACCGGTAGATCGACTGGCGGGCGGCCAGGTGGCGTCCGTCGGCGTAGGCGCTGTTCGCGAGGATGGACTTGTCGGCTACTGCAGCGTCCTGCTGTGCGGTGTTGCTCGTCACTGTGGCAGCTCCGGAGGGTTCGTGAGTGCGGGTCGAGAGCAGGCTTCTCTGACATTCTCACGGAGACTCAGAACGAGCGGGGAGCCTGCGTAGCCGGGCTCGGCGAGACGCGTGCTCAGCGCCCGAAGGCGGCTGGAGATACTCGCTGTTCGCCGGTCCGGTGCGGCGTCCAGCACCATCGAGAGCTTCTCCCGCACGCCGTCGAGGTCGCCGTGGGCGAGGTGGGCATTGGCGAGGTCGAGGCGGGCGGCCAGCAGGTCACCGGAGGACTGTTCTTGCTGTGGTGCGGACTCGTACAGGGCGATGGCCCTGGAGGACGCCTCGATGGCGCGGTTCACATGCGACCGGCTGCCCAAGGCCAGGAGGGCGGTGCCGGCGTAGGTCCACTGCTTGGCCTCGGGAAACGTGAATACGCCGGGAAGATCCACGGCAGCTACTGTGCTCCGCGCCGACTCGGCCGCTGCCACGGCTCGTAGCGCGCTCACACTGTCGCCGAGCCCGGCAGTGGCCCGTGCTTCGAGGCTGAGCAGACGAGCTGCGATCGTCCCGCTGTCCGCGTACGGCAGTCCGGCCCTGGCTAGCTCGGCGGCCTGGCGGTGGTCCTGCTGCCAGTAGGCGATCAGGGACTGGACGGATCGGATCCACGCCCGGAGACCGTTGTGGTCGGCTGACTCCGCGCAGCGCCAGGCCGTTCGCGAATGCGTAGCCGCAGCTGTGTATTGGCCGAGGTCGAGGGCGACATGGGTGGCCAGGCCACACAGGCGCCCGGCTTGCAGGTAGAGATGGCTTGCCTGGTAAGGGTGTTGGCGACCTTGGAGTAAGTCGAACACTCCTCGCCGGAGGGTTCCGATGTCGTGGAAGAGCTCGGGCACCGGCTTGCTCACGTAGTCCCCTGCCAGCCTCGCAATGTCCGCGTCGATCTGTTCGAGCAGAGTGTCGTCCACGTTGGACGCGCTCGCGAAACGGAGGAAGAGCGCGGACTCTGCCGAGTCGGCTGCCACGGCCACTACGAGATCGCTGTCGTAGTCCGGGCGCCGGGCAGGCACAGGAGGCGAGGCATCGTCGACGCTGCTGGACTGCGGCGCTGCTTCGCCGGCTACAGAGGGTACTGCCAGCAAGGCGGCCAACTGGTCAGCCGAGATTCCCAGGGCGCGGGCGAGCTTCAGCCGCATCCAGGGCTGCGGGGCACCCCTACCGCTCTCCCATCGGCCCACAGTCGTACGGTCCACATCGAGGGCTTCAGCCAGGGATTCCTGGGTGTGGCCGACAGCCTCCCTGCGCTGGATCAGCCGGGACCTCCTGGATGCCATCCCGCGTCCTCCAGAGGTACGTCAGTTCGTCCGTAGCCATAACAGGCCAGGTCATGCCCGGGTTTGCAGCACGGATGCCTCATTGCCGCATCAATTCTGCTCTGGCTCACCGGCGTTGGAGGCGGTTCTGTAGATACCTGCCGGGTGAATCCCGGCGCGAATCGGCCCGCTGCCGACCTCGTCCCGGTGAAAGGTCCGCGCTCATGTCCGTCGCCACCCGCCAAGCCACTGCCCCCGCCCCGTTCGGCTTTCGCGTGCTGCCCAGTGCCGAGGCCGTGCCGGACGCCCGGCGGCGGGTGATACGGGCCGTGCGCGGTTGGGGCTTGCCGCTGGCGGAGGACGCGCTCCGCGATGTCGAGTTGCTGTCCAGCGAGCTGATCACCAACGCTGTGTCCCACACCCACGCCCCGTGCGTCGTACACGTGTCCTGGGACGGTGAGCGGCTGCGCGTCGAGGTGACGGATGTCGGCCACGAACTGCCGGCTGCAGGCGGGATCGATCTCGATGCCACCGACGGGCGAGGGCTGTTCCTAGTGGCAGCGCTCGCGACGGACTGGGGCGCCGAGCCGGATCCCACCGGCAAACGGATCTGGTTCGAGGTCGGCACCACCGCTGCCGTTTCGGACGGCAAGCACTCACCGCGCTGGTGAGGGCCGCTGTCCCGAGGGCACGGGATGTCGTGCCGACCAGCGTCTGACAAGACTTCCTCCCGCCCCGACGCGGGCTTGGGGGGATACAGGTGCCCGCGCTGGTCAACAGCCGCGCGGCGTAAACACCTGCGGTTCCTCGCCGGCGGCTTGCCCCGGCAACGGATCCATCGCTCCACCCACGACGGGGCCGGGCAGTCGGCCCGCCCCATGACTCCGAAGGAGTGCTTCATGCCCGAGAACCTGACGACCAGCACCGAGTTGGAGGGCGACGGCCTGCTGGTCGCCCGCGCGAAGGTCGCCGCGGCCCGATCGCGCGGCGAGCAGTCGTCGGACGGCGGCTCCACCGGCCGAACCGACACCAACGACTGACGGCTGCGTCACGATGACCGCCGAGCACTTCTCGGTGGTTGAGCGTCTGGGCGGGGATGACTTCCTCGCCCAGACGCTCGGCCGCAGCTTCAAGGTCGCACGCGGTGAATCCGCGTCATTCGCCGGAATCATGAGCTGGGATGACCTCAACGCCATCCTGACCCACCACCGGTTCGAACCCCCTCGCTTCCGACTCGCCACCGACGGGGAGCAACTGCCCGCGCACACGTACTCCCGGCCGATCGTCACCCGGCGGAGCACCGTCTGGCACCAGCTCCAGCCCTCCGAGTTGCACCAGCGTCTGGCTGAGGGTGCCACGCTGGTGCTGGACGCCGTTGACGAGTTGCACCCCGGAATCGGTGCTCTGGCCGGCCAGCTGGAGCGCTGGCTGCGAACCGGCGTGCAGGTCAACCTGTACGGCTCCTGGACCGGCATAGAAGGCTTCGGTGTCCACTGGGACGATCACGACGTGGTTGTCGTCCAGCTCGACGGCGCGAAGCGCTGGCGTATCTACGGCCCCACCCGCATGGTGCCGATGCACCGTGACGTCGAGACGCCCGAGCCGCCGCCGGAGGAGCCTGTCGCCGATCTGGTTCTCACCGCCGGAGATGTGCTCTATCTGCCCCGGGGCTGGTGGCATGCCGTCGCCGCGTCCGAGGGTGAGCACTCACTGCACGTCACGTGCGGGCTGCAGAGTACGACGGGCGCCGATCTGATCACCTGGCTGTCGGAGACGTTGCGCGCCCACGAGGCGGTCCGGGCGGACCTCCCGCGCTTCGGGACTGCCGGGGAGCAGCGCGCCTTCCTCGGCACGATCGGCAAGCTCATCACGGCCGAGTTGGAGAGCGACGACCTGATCGCCCGCTTCTCCTCCGCTCGTGACGCCACCGAGCGAGCCCGGCTGGCGCCGTCGCTGCCCCACATCACGGCGGCTCCGCCGGACGCCGACCTCCAGGTGTGCCTGGTCACCACGCGGCCCGCGCTCACCGCCGTGTCCGACGGCACCGTCCGGCTGACCGCCGGCGGCGAGGAGTGGACGTTCGCCGCCAAGGCCGAGCCGATGCTCGCGCTCCTCGCCGACGGGAAACCTCACCGGCTGGCCGATCTCGCACAGGCCGCAGGCATCACTCTCGGGCAGGCGGCCGGTGTCGTGACGGAGCTGGTCGACGGCCAGGCCGCCGCGATCGGAGGTGAGCGATGACGGCCCGGCTCGGCCTCGGCACCTATCGCTGCCTCGATGTGGCCGAGGCCGCGCTGATGGCCGCCTCCCGAGGTGCCGACTGGGTGGACACGGCGCCCAACTACGCAGGCGGCCGGGCGGAGGCGTCACTCGCAGGGGCTCTGGCTGCCTACCCGGATCTGTGCGTCTCCACGAAGGTGGGCTTCGTCCCGGCCGGCACCAGGCACATCGGGGTACAAGCCGGTGCCCTGTCCGCGGCGGACGCCCAGCGCGGGCACTGCCTCACCCCGGACTACATCGCCTGGCAGCTCGCGCGCTCCAAGCTCATGCTCAGCCGGGTACCCGACCTGGTGTTCGTCCACAACCCCGAGCACGCCTGCCCGGACGGCGAGATCACCGGCCGGCTCTACAACGCCTTCCTGGCGCTGGAGGAGGCGTGCGGCCAACAGATCATCAGCGCCTATGGTGTGGCGACCTGGCGCGGCTTCAGCAATGGGCTCTTCGACGTACCCACGCTGATCGAACTCGCGACCAAGGCGGGCGGGCCGAATCATCACCTGTGGGCCATCCAGCTCCCGGTCTCCCTCGTCCACCTCGCGCCCATCGCCCAGGCTCTCGACGGACACGGGCCATTGGCCGATGCCGTGGATGCGGGACTGGAGGTGTTCGCCTCCGCCCCGCTCCACGGCGGGGAGATCCCTGGCCTGGTCACCCCTGAACTGTCCGAGCTGATCGCCCCAGGCAAGACCAGTGCCGAGACCGCCCTCGCCGTCGTTGCTTCAGCCCCCGGGGTGAAGCGTGTGCTCCTGTCGACGGGGAACCCGGAACACTGGGTGGGGGCCGCCGAAGCTGTCGGCCGACCGCCGTTGTCTCCGGAAGTACTCCGAAGGGTCGTTGATGTACTCGGAACCTGAGCCGGACACCGCCAGACGGATGCGCGGGATGCACGCCGTAGCAGCAACCGTTTTCAACGCGAGGCCGATCGGCTCCCGCGAAGCGTGGGGCTGGCGCGGTCGTACCCTCAGCCGCCCGGTCGCCACGGCGTCCGGCGAGGGCTGGCTCCGCCTGGTGTCGGCCCCTGCTGACAAGGCCGGCGGAAAGCTCTGGGAGGGACCGCAGGAGGCGGAACGGCTCATGCCTCCTGCGGTACCCAGGCCACGCCTGCGGGAGCGGCGTGCCTGGACCGAGGGCCAACACGGCTACCTGGCGGAGCTGTACGACAAGATCACCGCCTCCACCATCGCCACCCACGAGCCGATCCTCCGGGAACCACCTGACCTGGACCACACCTGGTGGGACGGGCTCAGCACCGCCCTCGACGCCATTGCCACCGTCCCCAGCGACCGGGTGGCGGTCCGGCAGGAATACCTGGACCGCGCCATGCCCCAGTACTTGGGCATCCCGATCGACACCAGGGTGCCTGCCTGGACGACGGCCCACGGTGACCTGCACTGGGCCAACCTCACGGGCCCAACCCTCACGGTCCTCGACTGGGAAGGCTGGGGCGTCGCGCCTGCCGGGTACGACGCGGCGCTGCTGTACTCGTACAGCCTCCTCGTGCCGGACACCGCCGCCCAGGTCCGGCACCGACTCGCTCGCATCCTCGACACGCCAGCCGGGCAGTTTGCCGAACTTGTCGTCATCACTGAACTGCTGCAGACCACTACTCGAGGCGACAACCTCGACCTGGAGGAGCCCCTGCGAAGGCGGCTCTCCGCGATCACCGGATGACTGGCCCTCGACCCCTTGCTTGGTCAGGAGGTGCTCGGTGGACTTGTCCCCCGGGCGGACAGGCCGTGCAAGGCTGCCCAGTCCACCGCGAACCCCCAGCCCACCGGGCCATCCGCTCACGCGAACGGCCTCGGACGGGAAGTCCGAGGCCGCTGACGAAGCTCCCAGAAGGCCAAACCTTCAGCTCATCCGAGATGGCGAACAGAGCCCCCTGTCGGGTTCGAACCGACGACCCCCGCTTTACAAGAGCGGTGCTCTGGCCAGCTGAGCTAAGGAGGCACGGTGGCCGTCCGCGAGGGATCACGGCGGCACCGGGGGCAGTCTACCGGGCCCGGCAGGTGGGGTGGGGGGATATCCGGGGGTTGGCGGGTGGGGTGGGCGTGATGGAACCGATGCCGAAATCGGGCGGGCTGGGGGCTGACAAGCGGCGGAGGCGCAGGTAGCGTCGCCCGGAGTCGGTTCGTGAGGTGGTTCAGACCACTGGGCGGGCTGACGGAGACGAACGAACGCCCCTTTACTCGGATCGTCCGGCACGTTCCTGCCGGTGAAGGAGAGAACAACCATGGCTTCTGTCACGTACGAGCAGGCGACCCGCGTCTACCCCGGGGCGGACAAGCCCTCGGTGGACGCGCTGGACCTGGAGATCGCGGACGGCGAGTTCCTCGTGCTGGTCGGCCCCTCGGGCTGCGGCAAGTCGACCAGCCTGCGCATGCTGGCCGGTCTGGAGGACGTCAACAGCGGTTCCATCCGGATCGGTGACCGGGACGTCACGCACCTGCCGCCGAAGGACCGGGACATCGCCATGGTGTTCCAGAACTACGCGCTGTACCCGCACATGACCGTCGCCGAGAACATGGGCTTCGCGCTCAAGATCGCCGGCGTGAACAAGGCGGAGATCCGTACCAAGGTCGAGGAGGCCGCGAAGATCCTCGACCTGACGGAGTACCTGGACCGCAAGCCGAAGGCGCTGTCGGGTGGTCAGCGGCAGCGTGTCGCGATGGGCCGCGCGATCGTGCGCCAGCCGCAGGTCTTCCTGATGGACGAGCCGCTGTCGAACCTGGACGCGAAGCTGCGCGTCTCGACCCGTACCCAGATCGCCGGTCTCCAGCGCCGCCTGGGCATCACGACGGTGTACGTCACCCACGACCAGACCGAGGCGCTCACCATGGGCGACCGGGTCGCGGTGCTCAAGGGCGGCGTGCTCCAGCAGGTCGACACCCCGCGCAACATGTACGACAAGCCCTCCAACCTGTTCGTGGCCGGCTTCATCGGCTCGCCCGCGATGAACCTGGTCGAGGTGCCGCTGGTGGACGGCGGCGTGAAGTTCGGCGGCTCGGTGGTCAACGTCTCGCGCGACGACCTGGCCGGCGCCGGCACCGACAAGTCGGTGACGGTCGGCATCCGCCCGGAGCACTTCGAGATCGTCCCGGCGGGCGGCATCGAGGGTGTCGCGGTGACGGTGAACGTCGTCGAGGAGCTCGGCTCCGACGGCTTCGTGTACGGCACCACCAAGATCGGCGGCGAGGACAAGGAGCTGGTCGTCCGCGTGCACGGCCGGCAGATCCCGGCCCGTGGCGAGACGATCCACGTCGTGCCGATCGCCAACGAGACCCACGTGTTCTCGACCAGCTCGGGCGCCCGTCTGAGCAGCTGAGCACGGCGCGCCCTGCCGGTCGGTCGACCGGCGGGGCAGGCCGGCACGACGGAGCCCGTCGGACCGTTCCTGGTCCGACGGGCTCCGTCCGTACACCCCCACGTCAACACGGTGGGGGACGAACCCGGACACGGTGTCACTCGATGGTGTCACGGAGGGCGATCCGGCCCGCACCCACCGCTACTCTCCTGAGGGTGAAGCAGCTTGTACGCCGTATCGGCCAGACCGTCGCCCTGACCCTGCCGGTCGTCCTGGTGACCACCGGCACCCTCGCCGTGACCCGGGTGCCATGGGCCCCGCCGACCAACCTCGACCAGCAGGTCGTGGCGGCGTCCAGTGGTGACGGCACCGGGATCGGGCGTTCCGCCACCGCCGCCGCGGGCTCGTCCCCGGACGGGCTCGCCCCGCAGGAGTCGCTGCGGGTGGTGCTGCTGGACGAGCTGCGGGCCAAGAACCCGTCCGCCGCGCTGGACCTGCTGGAGCGCTCGATGCGCGAGCAGCCGTCGCTGACGCCGTACTGCACCTCGCTCGCCGGTGAGCTGGGCAGGGCGGCGGTGCGCAAGTACCAGGGCGACGTCCAGCGGGCCCGGTCCTTCGCCCGCCCGGTCTGCGACGGGTCGTTCGCGGCGGGCATCGCCGGCTGACCTGGCAGCTGTCCCGGCACGCCGATCCGTAGGCCGGCCCGACGGCCGCAGGCCGACGAGGCCTGCGGCCGTCGGGCTCCCGGCCCCGTCGGGCGCCCTATTGTTCAGGCATGACCGCTGACTCCGGCCCCACCGCCGACCCCGCGTCCCCGCCGACCCACCCGTCCCGGCCGACCACGACGCCCGTCACCCAGGCCGTGATCCTGGCCGGCGGCCAGGGCTCGCGGCTGCGGCCCTACACGGACGACCGCCCGAAGCCGCTGGTCGAGATCCCCGGGACGGGCACGCCGATCCTCGGCCACCAGCTGGCCTGGCTGGCTTCCGAGGGCGTCACCGACGCGGTGGTCTCCTGCGGGCATCTCGCCGCCGTGCTGGAGGAGTGGCTCGACAAGGCGGATCTGCCGCTGCGCGTGCGCACGGTGGTCGAGGAGGAGCCGCTCGGGCGCGGCGGCGGCCTCAAGTACGCGGCCAAGGCGCTGCCCCGCCCGGACGAGCCCTGGTACGCCACCAACGGCGACATCTGGACCCGGTTCAGCCTGCGCGACATGGCCGCCTTCCACCACGAGCGGGACGCTGTCGCGACGCTTGCGCTGGCCCGGCCGCGGATCCCGTGGGGGGCGGTGGAGACCGACCAGTTCGGCAACGTGCTGGACTTCATCGAGGCGCCGCCCTCGCCGTTCCTGATCAACGCCGGGTTGTACGTGTTCAGCCCGGAGTTCGCCGAGCTGCTGCCGGACGTGGGCGACCACGAGCGCACCACGTTCCCGCAGCTGGCGCGCAGCAAGCGGCTGGCGGGCTACCAGCTGCCGCAGGGCGTGTACTGGCGCGCCATCGACACCGCGAAGGACCTCACCGAGGCGGCCAAGGAGCTCGCCTCCGGGGCCGGCCGCACACCGCGGTAGCCGCCGCCCCCCTCCGGCGCCCCAGCACCTCAGCCCCCGGCGCACGACGATCGGCCGGGTGCTCCGCCTCGGAGCACCCGGCCGATCGCGTCCGCGGGCCGTCAGGTGGACGTGGGCGCCCCCGGACGGGAGGAGCGGGCACCACCGGACAGCTCGGCGAGCGGACCGCTGCCCAGCACCCCGCCGAGCAGCCCGGGGCTCGCCCCGGAGCTCGGGCTGGGCTTGGACGCCGCCCCCGAGCCGGCGGGGGGCGGGGTGCTGCGCTGGGCGGGCGAGGAGCCGGCCGACGGCGCGGCGGCGGACGGTGCGGCGGGGGCCGGGGTCGTGCCGGCCCCGGTCTCCGCCTTGGCGGAGTGCCCCTTGCCGCTCGGCGCCGGACTGCCCGGGCGGGTGGCCGGGGCGGAGGAGGGCGCGCTGGTCGGGCCCGGTGCGGGGGTGGCCGGGCGCGGGGCGGGCGAGGGCGAGGTGGACGAGCCCTGGCCGCCCGGGGTACCGGTCGGGGCGCCGCTGGGCCAGACCGGCGTGCCGTAGTCGGTGGCCGGACGGGCCGGCGCCTGGTGCGTCCGGGCCCCGGTGCGCACCGCCGCGCCGAGCATCGAGCCGAGCAGCAGGGTCGCCCCGACCACGACCGTGGTGACCACCGTGCCGCGGCGCAGCACCCGGCGGCGCAGCGCGGCGGGCGCGTCGGCGCCGTAGTGCCGCCAGGCCTCCAGGTTGAGCCGCCCGTCCAGGGAGGCGAACGGCGCTCCGGCGATCAGCAGCGGGCTCCAGGCCGCCAGGAAGATCAGGTCGGGGGTGTCGTAGACCGGTACGGCCCGCCAGCTGACGGTGAACAGCAGCGCGGCGGAGAGGAGCATCGCCGCGCCGGCCGCGAGCCGCTGCCAGAGGCCGAGGACGGTCAGCACGCCGACCACGACCTGGGTGAACGACACCACCAGGCCGGCACCGACCGGGTGCGCCATGGCGAAGGCCAGCAGCGGTTCGGCGACCTTCCAGGGGTGCAGCGAGGCGAGCCAGCGCATCATCGAGCCGCGCTCGCCGCCGTCGAAGTAGACCGGGTCGCAGAGCTTGCTGAACCCGGCGTAGACGGACAGCGAGCCGAGGACGGCGCGCAGCGGCAGCAGGACCAGTCCGAGGTCGACCCGGCGGCCGGGGTACCAGGGCTGCTTGCCCTCGGCGGCCGTCGCGGAGACCTCGGGGAGTTCGCCGCTCGGGGTCCAGCCCTGCGGTGCGCCGACCGGGCCGATGCCCGCGTCGGTGGCGGTGCCGGCGCCCTCCCGGGGCTGGCGCGGGACGGTCCGGGCGCCCGAGTAGGACGGGATCACCCGGGTGTCCGACATGCCCGGGCCGCCGTCGTCGGGTCCGGGGCCGGTGAGCCGGACGGCGTCCAGCAGCTGGGTGGCCGCGAGGTCCCCGGGGGGCGCCTGCCCGGTCCAGGTGACGGCGGTGACCCGGCCCTTGCGGCGCGGAGCGCCGCCCCCGGCGGCCCCCGCGAGCGCCGGGACGGCGGAGGCGGGCACGACGACCTGCGGGGTGACCAGCGGACGGCGGATCAGGCCCTGGTTGGCGTACGGGTCGCCGAACGCGGCGCCGGTGGACAGCAGTCCGGCCGGGGCCTCGATCAGCGGCGCCACCGGGGCGCCGAGCCGGAGCCGGAAGCTCGCCTGGGTGATGCTGAGGCGCGCGGGGTCGGACGGCACCTTGACCGTGTCAAGGCCGGGGCCCGCGTCTATCCCGGTGCTGCCGCCGCCGAACAGGGGGCGCCGAGGTGTTCTGGTGTCCACGCCCGTCTAACCGGGTGACCACCGCTTAGGACACTCTCCCGAGTGGATGTCCGGCGCATACTTGAAATGATCATGAGAAAAGCGATCGGGCCTGGTCGGGCCCGATCGCTTTTCACTCGGATTGCGGAGAATTCAGAAGTTCCCCTGCGCCCCGCACACCGGCTGTGATCAGCGCTTGGCGCGCAGCCGCGCGGCCTCGTAGAGCACGATGCCCGCCGCGACACCGGCGTTCAGCGACTCGGTCAGCCCGGACATCGGGATCCGCACCCGCATGTCGCAGGTCTCCGAGACCAGCCGGGACAGGCCCTTGCCCTCGCTGCCCGCGACGATCACCACCGGGCCGGTCAGCAGCTCCAGGTCGCCCAGCTCGGCCTCGCCGTCGGCGGCCAGACCGACCACCATGAGGCCGGCCTTCTGGTAGGCCTCCAGGGTGCGGGTGAGGTTGGTGGCCCGGGCGACGGGCAGACGGGCGGCGGCGCCGGAGGAGGTCTTCCAGGCACCGGCGGTCATGCCGGCCGCGCGGCGCTCGGGGATGACCACGCCGTGCGCGCCGAAGGCGGCGGCGGAGCGGACCACGGCGCCGAGGTTGCGCGAGTCGGTGACGCCGTCCAGCGCGATGATCAGCGCGTCCTGGCCCGAGTCGGAGGCCTCGACCAGCAGGTCGTCGGGGTGCGCGTACTCGTACGGCGGCACCTGGAGCACGAGGCCCTGGTGGTTGAGCCCGCCGGTCATCTGGTCCAGCTGCGGGCGCGGGGCCTCCATCAGCGGGATGCCGCGGTCGTTGGCGGCCTGGAAGGCCTCGCGGACGCGGTCGTCGGTGTCGACGAACTGCTGGACGTACAGCGCGGTGGCCGGGACGCCGCCCTGAAGGGCCTCGACGACCGAGTTGCGGCCGAAGACGAGCTCGGCGCTGCCCGCGCCGCCCCGCCCGCCGCGACCGGCGCCGCCGGCGCGGCGCATGCCGGCGCGGGCCTTGGCGTCCCGCTCGCGCTTGACCGCGGCGTTGGCGGCGCGCTGCTTCGGGTGACCCTTGCGCTCCGCTCCGGGCGGGGTCGGGCCCTTGCCCTGGAGCGCCTTCCGGCTGTGGCCGCCGGTACCGACAGACGCGCCCTTCTTCGATCCGGGGTTGCGGCGGTTCCTGCGCTGGCTGTTGCCGGCCATGGCTGTACTTCCTGTCTGTCCGGCATGCCCGGCCGCCCCGTTCTGTCCGGCGGCGGCCGACTGCATGCGCTACGTCATGCGGGAGGGCCGCACCGGTCCGGTACGGCCCACCCTCACCCCGATCGTCAGATGGGGTTACTGGCTGTTGATCGTCCAGCGCGGGCCGGACGGGGTGTCCTCGATCACCAGCCCGGCCAGGCCGAGCTGGTCGCGGATCGCGTCCGCGGTGGCGAAGTCCTTGCGCTGACGCGCCGCCTGCCGCTGGTCCAGGACCAGGCGGACCAGCGAGTCGACCACACCGTGCATGCTCTTCATTGTCCCAGGCTCGCCGCGCTCCGACCCGGCCCACTGCGGGTCGAGCGGGTCGAGACCCAGCACTCCGAGCATCGCACGGACCTCGGCCAGACGCGCCACCGCGTTCTCCTTGTCGTCCGCGTTCAGGGCGCTGTTGCCCTGCCGGACGGCGGTGTGCACGACGGCGAGCGCCTGCGGAACGCCCAGGTCGTCGTCCATCGCCTCGGCGAAGGCCGGCGGCACCTCGGGGGCGGCGTCGACCTCCCCGCAGCGCTCGACGGTGCGCTGGATGAAGCCCTCGATCCGGCCGAACCCGGCCTCGGCCTCGCGCAGGGCGTCCTCGCTGTACTCGATCATCGAGCGGTAGTGCGGGGTGCCCAGGTAGTAGCGGAGCACGATCGGACGCCAGCGCTGGACCATCTCGGAGACCAGCACCGAGTTGCCCAGCGACTTGCTCATCTTCTCGCCGGCCATGGTGACCCAGGCGTTGTGCACCCAGAAGCTGGCGAAGGCGTCGCCGTAGGCCTTGGACTGGGCGATCTCGTTCTCGTGGTGCGGGAAGATCAGGTCCAGCCCGCCGCCGTGGATGTCGAAGGCCGGGCCGAGGTACTTGTGGACCATCGCCGAGCACTCCAGGTGCCAGCCCGGCCGGCCGCGGCCCCACGGGGTCTCCCAGCTCGGCTCGCCCGGCTTGGCGGCCTTCCACATCGCGAAGTCGCGCTGGTCCCGCTTGCCGGTCTCGCCCTCGCCCTCGGGCTGGCGCAGGTCGGCCAGCTTCTGGTTGGAGAGCGCGAGGTAGTCCGGGTACGACTTCACGTCGAAGTAGACGTTGCCGTCGGCCGCGTAGGCGTGGCCCTTCTCGATGAGCCCCCGCATCATCTCGACCATCTCGGGGATGTGCCCGGTGGCCCGCGGCTCGACGGTCGGCGGCAGGCAGCCGAGCGCGGTGTAACCGTCGTTGAACGCCCGCTCGTTCTCGTAGGCGATCTGCCACCACGGGATGCCGAACTCGCGCTCCTTGGCGATCACCTTGTCGTCGATGTCGGTGACGTTCCGGGCGAAGGTGACCTGGTAGCCGCGGTAGGCGAACCACCGCTGCATGATGTCGAAGTTGAGACCGGACCGGATGTGCCCGATATGAGGCGCCGACTGGACGGTAGCGCCGCACAGGTAGATCGAGACACAACCCGGTACAAGCGGGACGAAGTCGCGTACCTGGCGGGTGCTGGTGTCGTACAGGCGAATGCTCACAGCGTCAAGCGTAGTGGGCAGGAGGGGGTGCCCCGCGACATTCCCCGGGAATGATATGCAGCACCCCCGGGGAACCACGGGCCGCGCGGGCCGGTCAGATGTTGCCGACCACCTTGCGCGGGCTGAGCCGCACGACCACCCGGACGTCGTCCGGGCCGTCGAACCCGTACTCCTCGCCGCGGTACTTGCGGGACAGTTCGTCGATCAGCTCCCGGCCGCCCTCGGTGGTCATCGTCGCCGAGCCGCGCACCTCGACGTACTCGTACGGGTTCTCCGGCGGGTTGACCACGAGCGAGATGCGCGGGTCCCGCACCAGGTTGAGGTGCTTGCGGCGGCCCTGGACGGTGGAGAACAGGATGTCGTCGCCGTCCCGCGTGACCCAGACGACCGAGGACTGGGGGCTGCCGTCGGGCTGGATCGTGGACACCACGGCGAAACTCTTGCGGTCGAGCAATTCCTTGGCGGGGCCAGAGAGTTCGACGCCCATCGAGAACCTCTTCTCATCGTCGGCGGTACGGCCCGAGGGGAAGCCCCGCCCGGGCCCGAAACCGCACACTACCGACCGATCAGCCGCCACGCCGGGTGAACACTCGTCAGGGCCCGCCTATTCCGGCCCTGCCGACCGCGCCCGGCTCAACGCCGTTCGTACACCAGGGCCGTGGCGATCGCGGCCAGTCCCTCGGCCCGACCGGTCAGGCCCAGGCCGTCCGTGGTGGTGCCGGACACCGACACCGGCGCACCGGCCGCGGCCGACAGCGCGGCCTGCGCCTCGGCCCGCCGCTTGCCGATCTTCGGCCGGACGCCGACCACCTGGACCGCGATGTTGCCGATCTCGAAGCCCTCCGCGCGCACCAGCCGGGCCGCCTCACCGAGCAGCTTCACCCCGGAGGCGCCGGCCCACTCCGGCCGGTCGGTGCCGAAGTGCGCGCCCAGGTCGCCGATCCCGGCGGCCGAGAACAGCGCGTCGCAGGCCGCGTGCGCGGCCACGTCGGCGTCCGAGTGCCCGGAGAGCCCGACCCCGGCGTCCGGCCACTCCAGTCCGGCCACCCAGAGCGGGCGGCCGGCCTCGAAGGCGTGCACGTCGGTGCCGATGCCCACGCGCGGCAGCACGGGGGCCGGCGCCCGGTCGGCGGGCGTCAGCGGGTCAGTAGGCATCGGCGGCCCTCCGGCGGGCGAGTACGGCCTCGGCGAGCACGAGGTCCAGTGGACGGGTGACCTTGAACGCCTCCTCGTGGCCGGGCACCACGACGACCTGGCCGCCGTAGCGCTCCACCAAGCCCGCGTCGTCGGTGACCGGCGGCGCGTCGACGGCGCCCGCGGCCTCCTCGGCCAGCGCCTTGGCGTGCACCCCGACCAGGGTGGCCCGGTCGAAGCCCTGCGGGGTCTGGACCGCGCGCAGGGTGGCCCGGTCGGGCGTGTCGAGCACCGGCTCGGGGCGGCCCGGGCTCGGCTCGACCCGCTTCACCGTGTCGGCCAGCGGCACCGCGGGCACCACCGCACCGGCCCCGGCCCGGACGGCGGCCGCCACCGCGTCCACCACCTCGACCGGGACGAGCGGGCGGGCCGCGTCGTGCACCAGGACGATCTCCACCTCGGCCGGGATCGCGGCCAGGCCGAGCCGGACCGACTCCTGGCGGGTGGCGCCACCGGCGACCACCCGGATGTCCTTGCCGTCCAGCCCGTGGCTGTCCAGCAGGGCGACCACCTCGGCCACCCCGTCGGCGGGCGCGGCGACCACGACCAGGCCGACCGCCCGGCTGCGGGCCAGCGCCCGCACGGCGTGCACCAGGAGGGGCACGCCGCCCAGTTCCCGCAGGGCCTTCGGGGCCCCGGGCCCCAGCCGCTCACCGCGTCCGGCTGCGGGCACCACTGCTGCTGCGACTGCTGCTGAGGCGTTCAGGTTTCACTCCTTCGGAGAAGTGGGTATGGCCTTGGCGTGCCCGGCGGGCGCTACGGGCCCCTTCCGAAGAATTACGGTCCAACCGTCCGCCGCACAATCCCGCAGAATCGGTCTTGCAGGACGGAAAACGGTCTTGCCGGGCCTGGACCGGCTCAGGGCGGGGGCGTCGTCCGGACACGCCTCAGCGCCCGAAGTGCCACTGCACCACCCCCGGACGCTTCGTCCTGGGAGCGGCGCGCCGACACCGGGCGCTGTGAGCGGTGGGCGGCAGCCCGACTGCGCTACGAGGCCAGCACCTCGTCGAGCAGCGTCTCCGCCTTGTCCTCGTTGGTGTTCTCCGCCAGCGCGAGCTCGCTGACGAGGATCTGGCGCGCCTTCGCGAGCATCCGCTTCTCGCCGGCCGAGAGACCGCGCTCGCGCTCACGGCGCCAGAGGTCGCGCACAACCTCGGCGACCTTGATAACGTCGCCCGAGGCGAGCTTCTCCAGGTTCGCCTTGTAGCGACGGGACCAGTTGGTCGGCTCTTCGGTGTACGGTGCGCGCAGCACCTCGAAGACCCGGTCCAGACCCTCCTGGCCGACTACATCGCGCACGCCGACGAACTCCGCGTTCTCAGCGGGCACGCGGAGCGTCAGGTCTCCCTGCTGCACCTTGAGCACCAGGTAGGTCTTGTCCACACCTTTGATCTGGCGAATTTCGATGGCCTCGATCAGCGCGGCCCCGTGATGGGGGTAGACCACCGTGTCGCCAACCTTGAACGTCATGTGACAGGACCCCTTCCGTGGCTTTCCAGAATAACACGCTTTTCAGCGCACCCGAAGGGCGTTTTCGCAGGTCAGGGCCGGTCTCGGGGCTTGACAAGGACCCCCATGACGTGCTGCGACCGGTGTTCGAGGGAGGCTTCCCGCAGGTCGGAGGCCGTTCCGGCGTTCGGTGAAACCCTGCGCAACACCCTGGAAACCATGATTGGATCTTGGGTTTTCACCGTTTATCCGGCCGTATCCACATCGTTATTCGATCTTGGTCGAAGCTTGTCCCGAGAGTGACCCGGACACGCCACAAGTGCGGCCGGACGGCCGCCCCGCGCACCCCGGGAGTGCGACACGGGGACCACCCCGTGAGGAGCGCATAAGTGAGGTCGATAATCTGAGACCTGACCTATCGACACGTTGACTTAGGAGAAGCCGCCGCCGTGAGCCGGAGCCTTCGACGCGGCAGCATCGCCGCCATCGCCGCCATCGCCATCGCCTCGCTGTCGTCCTGCGCCGCCGGCAACACGCCGGACACGCTGCAGGTCAAGCCCGACAACGCGGCGGCAACCCTCGGAACGAACCTTCGGCTGAACAACATCGTGGTCGTCACCGGGGACGAGTCCTCGGGCGAGCACAACGGTCCCGCCAACGTGACCGTCAACATCGCCAACACGGGCAGCACCCCGGCGGAGCTGCAGTCCATCACCGTCGGCAACGGTGCCACCGCCGCGTTCTCCGACGCCGCGGGCGCCCCGCTGTCCAGCATCGTCGTCCCGGCCGGCGGCGCCGTGGCGATCGGTGGCAACGGCAACCCGTCCGCCAAGGTCGCCTCGGTCGGCGTCCAGGTCGGCGGCTTCACCCCCATCTCGTTCACCTTCAAGGACGGCCAGAAGGTCGACGCCCAGGCCGGCGTGAGCCCGAACACGGGCCTCTACAAGGGCTTCGGCCCGACGTCGTCCCCGGCGGCCGTGCCCACCAAGGGCGCCACCGCCGCGACCACCCCGGCCGCCGGCACCACCCCCGGTGCCCCGGCCACCACCGGTGCGCCCGCGCCGTCCGGTTCCACCACCCCGGGCGCCACCCAGTCCGCCGGCGCCCACTGACGCACCACCCGGCGTCCGGCGGGCCCTCCCGGGCCTGCCGGACACCAACGCGAAGGCCCCCTCCGGCGAATGCCGGCGGGGGCCTTCCGCGTCTGTCCGCGCCCGCGGTTTACGGCTCGAACTTGTAGCCCAGGCCGCGGACCGTGACCAGGTAGCGCGGGGCGCCCGGGTCCGGCTCGATCTTGGCCCGAAGGCGCTTCACGTGGACGTCCAGGGTCTTGGTGTCGCCGACGTAGTCCGCGCCCCAGACCCGGTCGATCAGCTGCATGCGGGTGAGCACCCGGCCCGCGTTGCGCAGCAGCATCTCCAGCAGGTCGAACTCCTTCAGCGGGAGGTCGACCTTGGCGCCGTCCACGGTCACCACGTGCCGGTCGACGTCCATCCGGACCGGGCCCGCCTCCAGGGCACCCGGGCCGCCGCCGTTCTCGCCGGCACCGCCGTCCTCACCGCGACGACGCAGCACCGCCCGGATCCGGGCGACCAGCTCACGGGTGGAGTAGGGCTTGGTGACGTAGTCGTCCGCACCTATTTCCAGACCGACCACCTTGTCGATCTCGCTGTCCTTGGCGGTGACCATGATCACCGGCACGTTGGAGCGCACCCGCAGCTGACGGCAGACCTCGGTGCCCGGCAGGCCCGGCAGCATCAGGTCGAGCAGGACGAGGTCGGCGCCGTTGCGCTCGAACTGCTCCAGGGCGTCGGGGCCGGTGGCGGCGACGGCCACCTCGAAGCCCTCCTTGCGGAGCATGTACGACAGGGCGTCGCTGAACGACTCCTCGTCCTCGACCACCAGTACTCGGGTCACGATCAGGCCTCCGGGGCAAGCTGGGGGGTTGCGTCTGACAGGGGGTGTTCCCGCTCCCCCGTGGGGAGCGGACGGTCCGTGCGGCCTGTGCTGGCCGTCCGGTCCGTGGTGAGGGTTCTGGTGGGCGCTGCGGCGGCGCCACGGCCGCCGGTGGCACCACGGGCGCCGGTGTCGTCGAGGTCGTCGCCGTCCTCGGCCTCGGGCGCCTGCCCGGCGGGCAGGCGGATGGTGAAGGTCGAACCCTGGCCCTCGACGCTCCACACCGAGACCGTGCCGCCGTGCGAGGCGGCGACGTGCTTGACGATGGACAGGCCGAGGCCGGTCCCGCCGGTCGCCCGGGAGCGGGCCGGATCGACCCGGTAGAAGCGCTCGAAGACGCGCTCGCGGTCCTTCTCCGAGATGCCGATGCCCTGGTCGGTGACCGAGATCTCGATCAGTTCGCCGTCCGCCTCCCCGAGCGCCGCGGCGCTGGAGATCCGGCGGGTGGCGATCGCCACCCGGGTACGGGGAGGACTGTAGTTGACGGCGTTCTCGACCAGGTTGCCGAGCGCCGCGGCGAGCTGGCCGCGGTTGCCGTGCAGGTAGAGCCCGGCGATGCCGCCGGCCGTGATCAGGATCTGCTTGGCGGCGGCCTGCTGGCGGCAGCGGTCGATCGCCTCGGCGATCAGCTCGTCCACCGCGACGGGCTCCGGATCCACCATCAGCCGGTCGTCCTGCACCCGGGAGAGGTCGATGATCTCCTGGACCAGGCTGGCCAGCCTGGTCGCCTCGATCTGCATCCGGCCGGCGAAGCGCTGCACCGCCTCCGGGTCGTCGGACGCGTCGGCGACCGCCTCGGAGAGCAGCGACAGGGCGCCCACCGGGGTCTTCAGCTCGTGGCTGACGTTGGCCACGAAGTCCCGGCGGACCGCCTCCACCCGGCGGCGCTCGGTCTGGTCCTCGACCAGCACCAGCACCAGCCGGGAGCCCAGCGGGGCGACCCGGACGGAGACCGCGAGCGGCTCGCCCGCACGGGCCACGCCGGGGCGGGGCACCTCCAGTTCGACCTGGCGGATCTCGCCGTCCCGGCGGGTGGCGCGCGCCAGCGAGAGCATCTGGTCCACGGCGACCGCGCCGCCGCGCACCAGTCCCATCGCGTACGCCGCGGAGCTGGCCTTGACCACCTCGTCGCCCTCGCCCAGCACGATCGCGCAGGAGCGGAGGACGGAGAGGACGGTGTCCACCCCCGGCGGCAGCGGGGGCTCCGGGGTTCCGGTGCCCAGGCCCTGGTGCCGACCGTGGTGTCTGCTGCTGCTGCCGCCGTACCTGCCCCTGGCCTGCTCGCGCTCGCTCCAACGGAAGGCGATGGAGGCCGTGAGGCCGACGCCGAGCCCGGCTATGGCGCAGGCAGCGGCGGCGGCCACGTTCACGTCCATGTGGCCAGCGTAAGCGCACGGCCAGGCCACTCCCCAAGGGCCCGATCAAGGCATCGGCCACGCGTTGCCGAGAATTCACCTCCACGTGGCCGCTGATTCACCACACCGGCCGTGCATCGTCGCCCGGACGGCCCAGAGTTGGCCATGCAGCCCGTGTGGGAGTGGGCGGCGGGCAGAACCACCGGCCGCCGTCTCAGGTGTGCGCGTACGATTCGCGCCACCAGCAGCGGTCACCCGGACGACAAGACGATCGTCGGACGGGCCGGCCGGTCGGCACCGCCACCGACACAGCTACTGAGGAGAGAGCATGCGCGACGCGTACCACGAGGAACTCGATGCGATCGGCGACAGCCTGGTCGAGATGGCCCGACTGGTCGGCTCGGCCCTGGGCCGGGCCACCACCGCACTCCTGGACGCGGACCTGGCGCTGGCGGAGAGCGTGATCGCCGCCGACGAGAAGATCAACGACCTCCACCACGAGCTGGAGAACCGCGCGATCGACCTGCTCGCCCGCCAGCAGCCGGTCGCCACCGACCTGCGCATCGTCGTCACCTCGCTGCGGATGAGCTCCGACCTGGAGCGCTGCGGCGACCTCGCCCGGCACGTCGCCAAGGTCGCGCGGATGCGCTACCCCGACTCCGCCGTGCCCGGCGACCTGCACTCCACCGTCCTGGAGATGGGCCAGCTCGCCCAGCGCCTGGTGGCCAAGACCGGCCTGGTGATCGCCACCAAGGACGTCGACAAGGCCCTGGAGCTGGAGCAGGACGACGACGCGATCGACTCCCTGCACCGCGAGCTGCTGTCGCACCTGATCGACGACCGCTGGCACCACGGCATCGAGACCGCCGTCGACATCACCCTGGTCGGCCGCTACTACGAGCGCTTCGCGGACCACGCGGTGTCGGTCGCCAAGCGCGTGGTGTACCTGGTGACGGGCGAGCACGTGGCCGAGTTCGTGGCCGCCTCGGAGGCCGCGGCGGCGGAGTGACCTCGGGTGGGTGGGGTGCGGCCGCCTCGGGGCTCGGGGTTCGGAGCTCGGAGCTCGGGGTTCGGAGCTCGGGCTCGGGGCTTCGAGAGGCGGCCGTTCCCCCCGCGTGGTGAGTAAACCTGCGACAGGGGTGGTGGGGGCGCACGACGCCCGTACATCCCACCACTGCACGCCTGTTGACGCTCCCTCCGATCGGCGGCTTCACTCGACGTTGGGGGCACAGGACTGTGCCCGTCACTAGGAGGGAACAGCTCGATGAAGGCCAACCCCACCCGACCGGCACGCGCCCACGAAACCGTCGAGCCGCCCGCCCCGAAGCTCCTGCCCGTCCTCGCGGCCGGCTGCGGCTGCGGCCCCGGCTGCGGCTGCGGCTGCCAGTCCGGCGCGCCCTGCCAGTGCGGCGGCGCGGACGGCGGCTGCTGCGGCGGCCACTGAGCCGGTCCGCCGCCGAGGAGTTCCCGAGGTGCACGGCCGTCCGTCGGCCGTGCACCTCGTTGCGCGTCCTGGTGTGCCGCGCGTCCGCGGCCCGGCGTCCGCCGTGCCGCCCCGGGCGTCAGAACTGGACGTCGGTGCAGGAGTAGAAGGCGTTCCCGGTGTCGGCGATCGTCCAGACCGAGACCACGACCTGGTGGCCGGTGCGCCCGCTCGGGACGGTCGCGGTGTGGCTGAGCGTGCTGGGCACCTGCTTCCCGCCGTACGGGGCGATCAGGAAGGGCGTCAGGTCCAGACTGTCCCGGGTGACCGGCTGGCTCGCGTCGTAGCCCGGCTTGGTCAGGTAGTACCGGAAGTCGGTGGTCGCGTGCCGGGCGGTGAACGTCCAGGTGAAGGTGAGCTGCTGCCCCGCCGTCACCGCGGTGGTCGGCCAGGCGCCGCCGTGCGGGTCGTCCAGCTCGGCGAAGCGGGAGTTGCCGCCGGCGCAGATGGTGCCGTCGGCGGGCCCGGCGTCCGGGAAGCCCTTGGGGCCCTCGACGCTCTGCGGCTCCCACTGGATGTCGCCGCAGTCCCACGACACCCCGCCCG
The DNA here is from genome assembly GCF_044760075.1 of Kitasatospora sp. NPDC098663. Lineage (NCBI taxonomy): Bacteria > Bacillati > Actinomycetota > Actinomycetes > Kitasatosporales > Streptomycetaceae > Kitasatospora > Kitasatospora sp. NPDC098663. Next base: position 189,921 of record NZ_JBIWAP010000007.1, read on the forward strand.
CTCCGCAGAGCGCGGCCCTGCTGGGCGGCGTCGAGATGTACCCGTGGGACTGCGCCGGGACGGCGAGGCTGAGCGGCACCGCGAGGGCGGCGACCACCGCCCCGACGATGTGACGTGTGCGCATGATGCTCCTCCGTGGGGGTGGATGGAGAGTGCGCCGGGACGCAGACGCGCGCGCGTGGGGGCGCGGCGGCCGGGACGGGGAGATCCTTGGCATGCCTGCGGCAGTCCGGCGCCCTCACCGTAGGAGCGGACTCCGCCACCCGTCAATGGTCTGAACCACTATTGGGACGAGCCCGGATCCGGCCGCCGACACCGACATCAACTCGACCTCCGCACAGGCCGGTTGAACGACGAAGGCCCCGCCCCCGGCGAACCGTGCTTGGGTTCAAGGGGTCCTCGCAACACCGCTTGATTTCAGACGGTGAGTAGATCACGTAGACGCTCGGCTGGGGTATCCCAGCCGAGCGTCTTGCGTGGGCGGCCGTTGAGCTCCTGGGCGACGTGCTCGAGGTCTTCGGGACCGTGCAGGCTCAGGTCGGTGTCTTTCGGGAAGTACTGCCGCAGCAGCCCGTTCGTGTTCTCGTTCGAGCCGCGTTGCCAGGGCGAGGCCGGGTCGCAGAAGTAGACGGGCATGTCGGTGGCCATGCTGAACTGCTTGTGACCTGCCATCTCGGCGCCCTGGTCCCAGGTGAGAGAACCACGCAGGTGAGCGGGCAGGGTCTGAACGGTGCGGACGAGCCCGTCGCGGACGGTCCCGGCGTCGTGGGCTCCGCCCGGCAGGTGAACCAGCATGGTGTAACGGGTGCTTCGCTCGACCAGGGTGGCGATCGCGGAGCGCCCGCCCGCACCGAGGATCAGGTCGCCTTCCCAGTGACCGGGCACGGCCCGGTCCTCGATGCCGGCGGGGCGGTCGCTGATCATCACCATCGGGTCGATGAACCGGGAAGTGCGCCGCTCAGGGTTGCGACGTGGCTTGCGGCGGGTCCGCCCGGGGCGGACGGCTGCCTGCACTTCCCGCTTCAGGCCGCCGCGGGCCTGGAAATACAGCGCCTGGTAGATCGTTTCCACACTCACCCGCATGCTCTCGTCGCCGGGATGTTCCCTCCGCAGAGCGTGGCAGATCTGTTCCGGTGACCACCGCCTGCGCAGCCTGTCCGCGACGAAGCGGCGCAGTCGTCCCTCGCGCAGCAGCTTGCGGTCCTTGGGCCGGGGCCGGCGCGCTGCCGCCGCCCGGTGGGCTTGGTAGGGCCGGTAGCCCTCGCTGCCCGAGTTCGCGTCGATCTCCCGCTTGACCGTGCTCGCGGGCCGCCCCAGGGCCCGTCCGATCGCCCGCAGCGACTGACCCGCCTCGCGAAGATCGCGGATCTGTTCGCGCTCGGCCAGTGTCAGGAACCGCGGGTGGAGCTGCTTTTCCAGGGCCCTCAAGCCGACCGGTGCTGTTGTCACACCGGCCATGGTGACGGTTCCCGCCCGGTAGTCGACGCGGCGCCCTCCGGGATAGGTGCGCGCATGGCGGGACTTCTTGACGCCCCGGTCCCAGTCCCTGGCCGTGCGCTCGTTCACGCCGACCTGCCGGGCTGCCACCCGGCGGGCTATACCGGCGGCCCGGAGCCGCTCGTACTCGTCCCGCCCGGAATGCCGACGCGGCGGGCCCACCGATCTCCGTCCGGCCTTCCGGGCCCAGGTGAAGGCGGTGTTCCGGTTCAGCCCCAACTCACGCGCCGCCACGGTCACGCTGCCTACGACATCCAGCCGCTCAAGGAAACGCTCCCGCAACCCGGCAAGATCACTACGCCCAACGCCCACGGTCCTCGCAACTCCCACAGCTCGCAGGTGTTGCGAGGACCGTTAGAACCCAAGGGGAGGCGGGGCCGTTTCGGCAAGTGGCTTACCTCTTGCCCTGGGTCTGGCCTGTCGGTTTTGCGGACCTGATCAAGGGGCCCTGACCTGGGGCTGAGCCGTCGACAGTTGTCATCGTTGGCCACCCTTGATCGACGCCGGACGGCCCGCAGACGGCCCGACTGGCTTATGGCGCGCGGCTACCCAGCGCAGCTGATCCAGGGGTAGCAGTAGTCCCACTCCATGTTCGCCTGCCGACCCCCAGCGGGCCACTGACGAACGGGAGCTCCGTTGTCGGTACGCCAGTCCGCAACCTCCAGAAACTTCGCACTATTCTGGTTCACCAGGTACTCGGCGATGTTCGGGTCGGACGGAATCCCAGGGCCGACCTCGCGGTAGCTCCATGCCTGGTTCGCGCCGCCAGTGCAGTACCACTGACGGGCAGGGGCGCCGGCGTCGGTGCGCCAGTCCGCAATTTCCAGGCACTGACCGCTGTGCAGGTTGACGAACTGCGTCCCGTTGGAGCCCTGGACGGCCAACCACAGCTGGTTGTCTCCACCGGTGCAATCCCATTGCCGGGCAGGGGCGCCAAGGTCCATGCGCCAATCGGCGATCTCAAGGCACTTCCCACTGTTGTGGTTCCGCAGTGGGTGCGCCTGCAGGGCGCTCGCCGGTGTGGCCCCCACCCCAGTCAGCAGCCCTGCAGCTACCGCCGCTGCCGCGAGAACTCTGACGACTCCCATCCGCCTGCGCATGGTCCCCTCCTGTTACTCCGCCAGCCGACATCCGGCCAATCGAGGGAGGAGCCTAGCTTCCGGCCATCTCGGACCGAATGGCCAGGGCTCTCCCTGCCGTCCGCTCGAAAAGCGCACCCGACTGCCTGTTAGGTAGGTCCACGGTCCGCACCAGGATGAAGCCCTGCCCCGGGTAGTACCGATGCAGCCCCGGGTTCGTCTTCCACCCGTCGAGCCGAAGCCTGGGCTTCCCCGCAGCCGCCGCACGGGCCGCTGCCCAATCCAGCATCCGCGCACCTGAGCCAGGTGCCGTCAGGACAGCTGGCAGAACGCCACGGTTGCGTCGTCGCCCGACTTGAAGCGCGGCCAACGGCGTCCGTCCGGATCTGTGGCCTCAACCTTCCGAACCTCCGAGATCAGGCCGTCCGCGCCAGCCTGGCGGAGCGTTGCGAACGCGTCCGCCCAGGATGCGGTGCGGTACTCCGTCACAAGGCGGGAGACCCCGTCCGACAGGACGGCCGCCGAGCGGACGCCAGCGAGCGGCACTGAACCTGTGAGCGCGTTGTGCGCCGCTTGGCCGCTGGAGGCGGCCACCCAGTAGCCGTCCACGGTGTTCCGGGTGAGCCGCTGGGCCTCGACCATCCGGCGGACGGCCTCTGCATGCTCGGGCGTTCCGGTGGCGAACCGCTCCGTTTCGGCGCGGAGTTCGGGCACCATGGTGTCCACCCGAAGGTCGGTGACCACCTGGTAGTCGTCGGCCCTCTCGAAGACGATCGGCGAATCGGCGAGAACCAGGTAGTCGAACCGGTCGACTCCGGCCCGCAGGATCGAGACCGTGGCCGATGGCGTACCGGGGTTGCCGAGATCGCAACCGGGGTGGAGCTCGGCGACCTGGTCGAGAGCCTGCTCCAGCCCGTCATCCAGCGGCTGGCCGGGCTCCGCCAGCGCGGCCACCAGGTGGCCGCCCAGCTGGGCGACGTACCACGGGACGCCGTGCCGACAGCCGGTGTCGAGCCCGGCCGTGCTCAGGCCGTCCAGGACGACGGCGAGCGTGGGCGTGGCTGCCACCCAGTCTTCGTTGGGGTTCGCGCCGCCCGGAGCGGTGGCGATGGAGACGCGCATCTGTCAGCCCTCGTGTCGGTAGATCGGGGTAACCCTGCTGCTCTCCAGAACTTCCAGGGTCTGCGGGTCGTAATGGCAGGAGATGAGCGTGGAGAACCGCTTCGTCCGAACCTCGTGGTACAGCTCGCCCAAGTGGTTCTCCAGGTAGTGCACGACGCCGTTCGCGCCGATCGCGTGGATACCCGCGACGTAGAGGAAGGTCCCCTTGCCGTCAAGGAGAGGGAGCCGAGCAAGGTAGCCGACATCCCCGGCCAGCATCAAGGCCGTCAGTGAGTACCTGGGCCACGCCGATCCGGGGCTGACGCTGCGGGTGTACGCCCACCTGATGCCGGACAGCTGGCACCGGGCCCGGACGGCCATGGAAGGTGTCTTCGGAGTCCAAGATCACGAGGGCTGACGGCCCACAGACGGTCCGGGAACGCCGATGGCCCCTCACCAGTGCCAAAAGCGCAGGTGAGGGGCCATATGGCTGTTGGGGCTACTTCTTGCCCTGGTTCTTGACCGCCTCGATGGCCGCGGCGGCGGCGTCGGCGTCGAGGTAGCGGCCGCCCTTGGTGACGGGCTTGAAGTCGGCGTCGAGCTCGTACACGAGCGGAATGCCGGTCGGGATGTTCAGGCCCGCGATGTCCTCGTCGGAGATGCCGTCGAGGTGCTTGACCAGCGCGCGCAGGCTGTTGCCGTGGGCGGTGACCAGGACGGTCTTGCCGGCGGCGAGGTCCGGGACGATGGCGTCGTACCAGTACGGGAGCATCCGGTCGACGACGTCCTTCAGGCACTCGGTGCGCGGACGCAGCTCGCTCGGGATGTCCGCGTAGCGGGCGTCACCGGCCTGCGAGTACTCGGCGTCATCGGCCAGCACCGGCGGCGGGGTGTCGTACGAGCGGCGCCACAGCTGGAACTGCTCCTCGCCGAACTCGGCCAGGGTCTGGGCCTTGTCCTTGCCCTGCAGCGCACCGTAGTGTCGCTCGTTCAGGCGCCAGCTGCGGCTGACCGGGATCCAGTGGCGGTCGGCCTTGTCCAGAGCGATCTGCGAGGTGCGGATCGCGCGGCGGAGCAGCGAGGTGTGCAGCACGTCCGGGAACAGGCCCTCGGCGGCCAGGAGCTCGCCACCGCGCGCGGCCTCCTTCTCGCCCTTCTCGTTGAGGTCGACGTCGACCCAACCGGTGAACAGGTTCTTCTGGTTCCACTGGCTCTCGCCGTGGCGGAGCAGGATGAGTCGGTACGTCGTGTCAGCCATGGCCCCCAGCTTAGTGGAGGCAGGGAAAGCGCTGGTCCGGACCTACGGCAGATGTGTAATGTGTGCACCGCCTATCTGACACTTACATACGTCGGCTGACCGGACCTGCCCGTGCCGCTCGGCGGACGCCTGCCCCGGGAGCCCCCCACATGCCCGTCGCCCTGATCACCAACCCCCGGATACGAAGGCTGATACAGGAGACGGTGGGCGGGCTACCACGGCAGTTCTGGTGGCTCTGGGTGAGCACGCTGGTGAACAAGCTGGGCGCTTTCGTGCTCACCTTCCTCGCGCTCTACCTGACCACCAACCGGGGCTACTCGGCCTCCTACGCGGGCCTGGTGGCCTCCCTCTACGGCCTCGGTTCGGCGGTCGCCGCGATCGGCGCCGGCGTGCTGACCGACCGGATCGGCCGGCGCCCGACCCTGGTCGCCGCGCAGCTCGGCACCGCACTGTTCACCGCCGTGCTCGGCTTCACGGACGGCCAGGTGGCGATCGCCACGGTGGCCTTCCTGGTCGGCCTCTGCAACAACGCCACCCGGCCCGCGACCTCGGCGATCATCGCCGACATCGTCCCGGCCGAGGACCGGGTCCGCGCGTACTCGCTCAACTACTGGGCGATCAACATCGGCTTCGGCCTCTCCGCCGCCGTGGCCGGCCTGATCGCCACCCACGGCTACCTCACGCTCTTCCTGCTCGACGCGCTCTCCACCCTGGTGTGCGCGGTGGTGATCTTCATCCGGATCCCCGAGACCAAGCCGCAGGACTCGCCCCGGCATGGGAAGGGGACGGACGAGCCGGCGGTCGGCCTCGGCGCGGTGTTCCGGGACGGGCGGTTCATGGCCGTCGTCGGGCTCAACCTGCTACTCGCCCTGATCCTCCAGCAGGGCAGCACCACCCTGGCCGTCGACATGGGCGCCGCGGGCATCAGCTCCACCGAGTACGGGCTGGTCATCGGCCTGAACGGGCTGCTGATCGTGGTGCTCCAGATCCCGCTCACCCGGTGGATGGAGGCCCGCTCCCGGACCGCCATGCTGATAGCCAGCTGCCTGATCACGGGCTGGGGCTTCGGGCTGGCGGCGCTGGCCGGGTCGTCCGCGTGGCTGTTCGCCCTCTCGGTGGCGGTCTGGACGGTCGGCGAGGTCCTGAACGCGCCGACCATCATGGGCCTGGTCGCCGAACTGGCGCCGACCCACGCACGCGGCCGCTACCAGGGCGTCTACTCGCTCTCCTGGTCGCTCGCCTCGTTCCTCGGCCCGGCGATCGGCGGTCTGCTGCTGCAGCACGCCGGCTCCGCGGTGCTCTGGATCGTGTGCGGGGTCTGCGGCACGGTCGCCGCGGCCGGGCACGTGGTGCTCGGACGGCGCACGGACGCGACGGCGGGCCTCGCCGGGGCGGTGCCGGAGGCCGCGGTGACGGAGGTGCCGGTGGTGCCGGTGGCCGAGGAGCCGGTAGCGGAGGTGACGGCGACCGAGGTGCCGGAGCCCGCCGCGGAGAAGAAGGCTCCGGCGGGCATCTGAGCGCGCCGCCCCGCGGCCGGGTCAGTCGGCCGCCGGGGCGGCCAGGTGGGCGAAGGCGGCCAGGTTGCGGGTGGACTCCCCGCGCTTGGTCCGCCACTCCCACTCGCGTCGGATCGCCGAGGCGAAGCCCAGCTCCAGCAGGGTGTTGAACGGCTCGTCGGCGTTCTCCAGCACCGTCCCGAGCAGCCGGTCCACGGCGTCCGGGGTGAGCGCCTCCAGGGGCAGGCGGCCGGCCAGGTAGACGTCGCCGAGCGGGTCGATCGCGTACGCGACGCCGTACAGCCGGGTGTTGCGCTCCAGCAGCCAGCGGTAGACGGCCTCGTGGTTCTCGTCCGGTCGGCGGATCACGAAGGCGTTCACCGACAGGGTGTGGTCGCCGACCCGCAGCGCGCAGGCGGTGCTCAGCTTGCGGGTGCCCGGGAGCGTCACCACCAGCGTGTACGGGTCGGTGGCGGCGGGTTCCCAGGCCGCTCCGGCGTCGTCCAGGGCGGTGCGCAGGAGGGTCAGGGCCTCGTCCTTGGTGCGGATTGCCATGGGGGTGACGTTACTCGGCGGTACCGGGGGCGCGCACCAGCGGTGCGTGCCCCCGGCCGCCGTAGTCGGACCGCAGTCGGACGGCGGCCGACTCGTGGTCAGGTCGTAGTCCGGCCGCGGTCAGGCCAGCCGCCGCCGGGCGGCGGCCAGGCGACCGGCCGGGCGGGCCAGGCTGCCGGCGTACACCTCGGCGGTGCCGGCCGCGGCGGTGTCCCAGCCGAAGCCGGCCGCGTGCCGGGCCGCCGCCGCGCCGCGCCGGGCGACCAGGCCCCGGTCGGTGACGTACGGCTCCAGCGCGTGCGCCCAGGCCGCCGGGTCGTGGCCGTGCACCAGCGTGCCCGTCTCGCCGTCCCGCACCGCGACCGGCAGGCCGCCGACCGAGGCCGCCACGACCGGGGTGCCGCAGGCCTGCGCCTCCAGCGCGACCAGCCCGAAGGACTCGCTGTACGAGGGCATCACCAGCGCCGTCGCCGCGTGGTACCACTGCGCGAGCTCGGCCTGGCCGACCGGCGGGTGGAACCGCACGACATCGCTGATACCCAGCTGGGCGGCGAGCTTGTGCAGGCTCTCCGGCCGGGCCAGTCCGGTGCCGGACGGACCGCCGACCACCGGCACCAGCAGGTGCTCGCGCAGCCCCGGGCGGCGCGCCAGCAGCTCGGCGACCGCCCGCAGCAGCACGTCAGGGGCCTTCAGCGGCTGGATCCGGCCCGCGAAGAGCAGCACCGCGGCGTCCTGCGGCAGGCCCAGCCGGGCCCGGGCGGCGGCCCGCTCCGACGCCCCGCCGGGGCGGAAGACGTCCAGGTTGACGCCGGGGTGGACGACGGCCAGCTGGTCCGGCCGGGCGGCGTAGTGCAGCGCCAGCTCGGCGGCCTCCTCGGTCGTGTTGGCGATCAGCCGGTCGGCCGCCTCGACCACCTGGGTCTCGCCGATCACCCGGGCCGCGGGCTCGGGCGTGTCGCCCTCGGCCAGCGCGGCGTTCTTGACCTTCGCCATGGTGTGCATGGTGTGCACCAGCGGCACCCCCCAGCGCTGCGCGGCCAGCCAGCCGACCTGCCCGGAGAGCCAGTAGTGCGAGTGCACCAGGTCGTAGTGGCCGGGGCGGTGGCCGGCCTCCGTCCGCAGCACCCCGTGGGTGAAGGCGCACAGCTGGGCGGGCAGGTCCTCCTTCAGCAGGCCCTCGTACGGGCCGGCGGTGACGTGCCGGACCAGCACGCCGGGGGCCAGCTCGACGGTGGGGGCGTCGTCCGAGCAGATCGCCCGGGTGAACACCTCGACCTCGATGTTGAGCGCGGCCAGGCGCTTGGCCAGCTCGACGATGTAGACGTTCATCCCGCCGGCGTCCCCCGTGCCGGGCTGGTGCAGCGGCGAGGTGTGGACGCTCAGCATCGCTATCCGGCGCGGGCGGCGGCGGCCCGGGACGAGCGACTGGAGCCGGCCCCGCGCGGGCGCGGCGGGCTGGGCACGGCGTACCGAACGGACGGGGTGCTGGATCACCTGGCTGAAGCCTCCTCTGTGCGGCCCGTCTCGGCGGCCCGCGCACGGGCCGCCCGCTGTCCGGTGTGCGCTGCCCCGTCCCGGGCACACATCACCACCAGACAGCCAACCACCCGGCCCGCGTCCGGCATTCCCGGTCCGGCGGACGAGATGCCGGACGGGGTGACGTCCCAGGTCACAGCGGTGCCGACGCGGACCCGACTACCCTTCCAGGCATGGCTGCCTCCTTCGACTCCGCGACCGCACCCGCCCGTGGGCGGACCGGACGGCCGGTGGGGACGGTCACCCGGGGCACCACCAACACCAATCGGCTGCGGCGGATGGACCGCTGGATCGCCCACACCCTCGGCCGCACACTGCGCGCCGGTGGACGCCCGCCGGTGGCGGTCGACCTCGGCTACGGCGCCGCGCCGTGGACGGCCGTCGAACTGGCCGGGCGGCTGCGCACGGTGCGCCCGGACGTCCGGGTGGTCGGGATCGAGATCGAGCCGGAGCGGGTCGCGGCCGCGCTGCCGTACGCCGAACCGCCGCTGCTCACCTTCCGGCGCGGCGGCTTCGAGGTCCCGCTGGACGGCGGCGCGCCGGCCCAGCTGATCCGGGCCGCCAACGTGCTGCGGCAGTACGACGAGTCGGCGGTGGCCGGGGTCTGGGAGCGGCTCTGCGCCCGGCTGGCCCCGGACGGGCTGCTGGTGGAGGGCACCTGCGACGAGATCGGGCGGCGGCACGTCTGGGTCGCGCTCGGCCCGGAGGGGCCCCGGACGGTGACCTTCGCGGCCCGGCTGGGCGGCCTCGGCCAGCCCTCCGACCTGGCGGAACGGCTGCCGAAGGCGCTGATCCACCACAACGTGCCGGGTCGGCCGGTGCACGGCTTCCTGGCCGACTTCGACCGGGCCTGGGCGGCAGCCGCGCCCTACGGGGCGTTCGGGGCGCGGCAGCGCTGGGTGGCGGCCTGCACGGCGCTGGCGGGCGACTGGCCGCTGGTGGACGCGCGCGGGCGGTGGCGGCAGGGCGAGGTCACGGTGCCCTGGAGCGCGCTCGCGCCGTAGCGGGTCGCGCGGCCGGGGCCGCCGGCCCGGAACGGACCGGGGCCCGGTGCGGGTGAGCGACTCACCGCATTCACTCGAACGAGTTATCGAATACCACTGGCGTGTTGACGCCCCATCACGTCACCATGGACGCCGCCGGACGACCCGCCCGTGCGCCGTCGCCGCCCGGCGCCACGGCGTCCACCTGCGGCCCCCGACGTCACCCTCGACCAGGGTGATCCGCGTCACCCTCGCCCGTCCCCTTTCCTTCCCCGCCAACGCGGGGATCCCAGCCGTCGTCCGAGTCAGATCACCGCACCGCCACCGGCGTGGCAAAAACCACAACAGCGCCGGTCGGCCAGAGAAATCCCCGGAGATCACGTTATGGTCGCGAGAAGTTCCCCGGCGCACGGTGCCAGGCGGGCACTGCGGACGGGCGCTGACCGTTACGCACTCGGGGAAAGGGAGGAACCACCGATGCCCGCAACGGGAGACGGGCGGGCACCTGGTGCCACGAGCCTGTCGGGCGCCCAGGCCGGCGCCCCCGTTGACCATGCCCGCAACCGCCCGTCCCCGACCGGCCCGACGCCGGCCGGCCCGGTGACGGCCGCTCCCCCGATACCGCACCCCCGACCCCAGAGCGGACACGCCCCGGCCCCCGCCACGACCCCCGCCGCCGGCAGCACCGCGCCGCTCAAACTGCTGGTGATCGAGGACGACGCCTCCGACGCCCAGCTGATCAAGGCGGCGGTCGCCGACAGCGGCACCTCGATCGAGATCCACTGGGCCCGCGGGCTGGAACAGGCCACCGAACTGCTCGCCGTGTCCCCGTCCGGCACCCGGCGCGGGCGCTCCCGCGGCAGCGATTTCAGCTGCGTGCTGCTCGACCTCGCCGCCCCCGCCGACCTGCCGCACCCGTCCGACGACTCCGACGGCCTCGAGGGCCTGCACGAACTGCTCCGCCGTGCCCCGCACACCGCGGTCGTGGTGCTCACCGACGCGGCCGGCGCCGAACTGGGCGCGGCCGCCGTCGCCGCGGGCGCCCAGGACTTCCTGATCAAGCACGCGACGGACGGCCCGCTGCTGGGCCGCGCCCTGCGCTACGCCGTCGAGCGCAAGCGCGCCGACGAGTCGCAGCGCCGCCTCGTCGAGGCCGAACTGCGCGGCCAGGAGAACGCCCGCCTCCAACGCCACCTGCTGCCCACCCCGCTGCTCGACGGCGCGGGCCTCTCCTTCACCCGGCGCTACCGCCCGGGCCGCCGCCGCGCCCTGCTCGGCGGCGACTTCTACGACGCCGTCCGCACCGACGACGGCACCGTCCACGTCGTGATCGGCGACGTCTGCGGCCACGGCCCGGACGAGGCCGCGCTCGGCGTCGCCCTCCGGATAGCGTGGCGCACCCTCGTCTTCGCGGGCCTCACCGGCGAGGCCCTGCTGACCACCCTCCAGCACGTGCTGGAACACGAGCGGCGCAGCGACGAGATCTTCGCGACGCTCTGCATGCTCGTCATCGAGCCGGACGGCGCCAGCGGCGGCCTCGACTCGCTCGGCGCCGGCGAGCCCGCCCGGCTGTACCTCGCCGGGCACCCGGCGCCGCTGCTGCTCGGCCGCGACCACCAGCCGGTCACCCTGCCCGCCGACCTCGCCGGTCCGGCGCTCGGCCTGCTGCCGTGCCACGACGGGCAGGCCGCGTGGCCCGCCCACCAGCTCGAACTCCAGCCCGGCTGGCGGTTGTTGCTCTACACCGACGGGCTGATCGAGGGCCGGGTCGGGGCCGGCTCCCGCCGCCTCGGCCAGGACGGGCTGGCCGAGCTCATCGGCGACCACCAGTCCGCCGGGCTCACCCGGGGCCGGCTCGTCGACAGCGCCATCGCCGAGGTCGAGGAGCTGAACGGCGGCGCGCTGACGGACGACGTCGCGGTGCTGCTGCTGGAACGCAACCCGGTGCAGCTGATTCTCGGCTGAGCCTGCCGGGCAGGCAACGGCGAGGCCCGGGCGGGGAGTTCACCCGCCCGGGCCTCGCCGTCGCCTGATCGTCGCCCGATCGCTCGGCCTACCAGGGGCCGTACGGACCGGTGTTGCTGCGGCCGCCACGGCCGCCACCACCGGTCAGCTCCCGGATCGCCGGGCGCACGTCCACCATGTAGACGATCGACGCGACCAGCCCGGCGAGCGTCCCGATGCCGGTGAAGAAGTTCACCCCGAACAGCAGGTCCCAGCCGAAGGCGATCGCCAGGATCGCCAGCCAGAACGGCTTGGTCTTCTTGTCCGCCGCCCGGTAGGCGTCCTCACGGCGGGTGATCGCGTCGCCCAGGGCGAACAGCTTGAAGCCCAGGATGGCGACGGACAGCCACCAGATCGGGTTCAGGTAGGCCAAGTCCAGAATCTGGGCCACTCCGCCCATCGCGCTCTCCTCTGTCTCTCGCCTCCGGCGCTCCGGCCACCGCCCATCCTGGCACGGTCGACCGTCCGCTCTCCTGTCAACGTCCTGCGGTCACCGGATGTGCCCCGTCCGGCGGCCCTTCCCTCACTCCGTGCGGTCGGCGGCCTTCCGGGTGCGGGCGGCCTTCTTCGGAGCGGGCCGGGTGTCGGTGGCCGGGGTGTCGGTGGCCGGGGTGTCGGTGGCCGGGGTGTCGGTGGCCGGGGTGTCGGTGTCGTCCTCGACCAGCTCGGCCTCGACCGGCTCGGACGCCCAGGCGGGCTCCGGTTCCCCGGCCGGCCGCCCCGGCTCGGCGGGCGCGCCCGGGCGGGCCCGGTCCACCACGACCTTGCCGCGCTCGGCCAGCTCGTCGTACGTCTCCTTGGCCTTCACCGCCAGCTCGACCGCGCGGCCGACCTGCTGGAGGGCGAAGCCCTGCGCCCGCTCCTGCAAGGTCCGCAGGTCGACGGGGAGCGTCGTGACGGTCTCGGTGACCTTGGCCTGCGCCTCGGCCAGCTTCGTCTGCGCCTCCTGGAACCGGGCGGTGGCCTTCTCCTGCGCGCCCTTGCGGTCCGCGGTGAGCGCCTCCACCCGGCCCGGCACCTCGCGCAGCTTCTCGTACGCGAGATCCCCGGCGCCGGCGATGGCGTACAGCGGGGTCGGGTCGCTGAGGGTCTTCTTGATCTCGTCGGTGATCGGCATGCTTACCGGTCCTCCCGGTGGGTGTTCTGGGTGGCTGAGCCGTCGGTCGTCGGGCCGGAGGCTGGTGGAACGCCGGTGCCGGCCGCGGGCGACCGCTCGGCCACCGCGCCCCGCTGGACGGCGTTCTCCTTCAGGAAGGCGTCGTAGACCGCGAGCAACGCCTGCTTCTGCTGCTCGTTGATCAGCGGATCGGCCAGGATCGAGGCCCGCAGCTCCAGGCCCTCACCTCGCCGCTCCTCCAGGATCCCGGCCTGGACGTACAGCGTCTCCGCCGAGATCCGCAGCGCCTTCGCGATCTGCTGCAGGATCTCCGCGCTCGGCTTGCGCAACCCGCGCTCGATCTGGCTGAGGTACGGGTTCGACACGCCTGCGGCCTCCGCCAGCTGGCGCAGTGAGTACTGCGCGTTCCGGCGCTGCTCGCGGATGTACTCGCCCAGCGAGCCGACGTTCAGTGAGGCCATACCAGCAGACTGCAACATCCTGCTTGCAGATGCAAGCAGGATGCTAACAACAGCAAACGGCGGGCGGGCTCAGCCGAGGTCGGGGACGCGGACCGGCATCAGGAGCGAGAAAGTGCCCTCCCGGCCCGGCGTGCGGATCGCCAAGGGGGCGATCGGGCCGCCGAGTTCGAGCACCAGCTGCTCGGGGCGGCCGACCCGCAGGGCGTCCAGCAGGAAGTCGCGGTTGACCGCCACCCTCAGGTCTCCGGACGCGGATTCGGGGCCGGGCTCGGCACCGGCCACCGCCAGGCGGCCGTCCGCCGTGAGGGTGAGGACGGTGACCGCGCAGTCCGCGCCGTTCGGGCCGGAGGGCAGGGTGCGGGTGGCGCCGGTCTCGACGGCGCCGCGCAGTTCGGCGGCGGACAGGTCGATCCGGTGCTCCGGTTCGAGCCGGGTCAGCACCCGGTGGTCGGGGTAGTCGAAGTCCAGGGCCGCGCCCTCGATCCGGTGGCCGCCGGTCTCGGCCCGGACCAGGCCGCCGCCGAGGGTCACCGCGACCTCGGCCGCGCCCGCGACCGCGCCGAGCAGCGCGCGCAGGGCGTCGACCAGGGCGGTGGGGACGATCGTGCCGCCGTCCGACCGGTCGGGTGCCGTGGTGGCGGGCACCTCGGCGAGCGCCATCCGGTAGCGGTCGGTGGCGACCAGGCGCAGCACCGGGCCGTCCGGTTCGAACAGCACTCCGGCGAGCGCCGGCGTTTCGGGGTCGCCGCCGACGGCGAAGCGGACCGCGTCCAGTGCGGCGGCCAGCTCCCCGGCGGGGACGGTGAAGCGGACTTCGGCGGGGGTGGTGGTCATCGGTTGCTCCCTCTGGTCGATCGTCACGCGGATCAGGGAGAGCTCGCGGCGGGCGTCGGCGAGACCGTCCTCCAGCCGGCGCAGGTGCGCGTCGAGCACCCGCGCGGCCGCGCCGGAGCCGGGCGCCGCGCCGAGCACGGCGCGGATGCCGGCCAGCGGCAGACCGACCCGGCGCAGCCGGGCCAGCAGGCGGGCGTCGGCGAGTTGCCCGGGCCGGTACCAGCGGTAGCCCGTCTGCGGGTCGACCCAGGCGGGGGTGAGCACCTCGGCGCCGTCGTAGTAGCGCAGGGTGCCGACGCCCAGGCCGCTGGCGCGGGCCAGCTCGCCGATGCTGTGCAGCTCGCTCTCCATGCCGGTGACTCTGCGGGCTCGACCAGGTCGAGGGTCAAGCCCGGCCGGCGAGGTGGGCGAGCTTCGACGGGTTGCGGACGATGCGCAGCTCGGCGATCCGGGGCCGGCCGTCGGCCCCCTCGACGAAGTCGAACACCGAGACGGCGTCGATCGCGCCGTCCTGGGTGACCAGCAGCCCCGGCTGGCCGTTGACCAGGACCGGCCGGAGCTCGGCGCCCTCGCCCAACTGGCCGAGCACCCCGAGCAGGAAGCGGGCGACGTTGTCGGCGCCGGTGACCGGGCGCAGCGCGGCGCGGACCACGCCGCCGCCGTCGGTCCAGGAGGTGACGTCGGGGGCGAGCAGGTCCAGCATCCGGTTGAGGTCGCCGCCGACGCAGGCCGCGAGGAACTCGTCGGTGGCGCGGCGGCGCAGCTCCGGCGGGGCGTCGTAGCGCGGCCGGCGGGCCCGGACGTGCGCCTTGGCCCGGCTGCCGACCTGTCGGCAGGCGGCCTCGGTGCGCTCCAGCGCCTCGGCGATCTCCCGGTAGGAGAAGCCGAAGGCCTCGTTGAGGACGAAGACGGCCCGCTCCAGCGGGGACAGGCTCTCCAGCACCACCAGCAGGGCGAACGAGACCGTCTCGGCGCGCTCGACGTCGGCGGTCGCGTCCGGCTCGGCGACCAGCGGCTCGGGCAGCCAGGGGCCGACGTAGGCCTCGCGGCGGACGGCGGCCGAGTCGAGCCGGTTGAGCGCGAGGTTGGTGACCGTCCGGGCCAGGTAGCCGCCCGGGTTGGCGACCGGGCCGGTGACCCCGCTCCAGCGCAGCCAGGTGTCCTGGACGAGGTCCTCGGCGTCGGCGACGCTGCCGAGCATCCGGTAGGCGATACCGAAGATCATCCGGCGGTGCCGCTCGAAGTCGTCGAGGGCGGGGTCGGTGAGGGTGTCGGTCACCGCTCCGACGCTACCGCACGGGCGGCGGCGGGCCGAGGCCTCGTCAGCCGCGGAACGCCTCGTACGCGGGGGCGAGCAGGGTGGCGAGGTCGCGGCCGCGCACGGTGACGCCGGAGCGGCCGAGACGGCGCAGCGAGGGCTCGTCGGGCTCCTCCTCGGGCCCGGGCGGGGCCGGGCGCAGGGTGAAGCCGCCGCCCCAGTAGGCGGCGACGTTCACGGCGCGGGCGTTCCCGGCGGGGGTGTTCCCGGGTTCGGCGTCTACGGCGGGGGCGTTCCCGGGTGGGGCGGGGGCGGAGTGGTCGGGTGTCATGCGTCCTCCTCGGCGACGGCGTCCTCACGGGTGAGCGCGACCAGTTCGCGCAGCGCCTCGACCGGCAGATCGGTGAGCCAGCGCTCCCCCTCCCCCACCACCGCCGCGGCCAACGAGCGCTTGGCGGCGAGGAGTTCGTCGATCCGCTCCTCGACGGTGCCGACGCAGACCAGCCGGCGGACCTGGACGTCCCGGCGCTGGCCGATCCGGAACGCGCGGTCCGTAGCCTGCTCCTCGACCGCCGGGTTCCACCAGCGGTCCAGGTGGATCACCTGATTGGCGGCGGTCAGGTTGAGACCGGTGCCGCCGGCCCGCAGCGAGAGCAGGAACACCCGCGGCCCGTCCGGGGACTGGAAGCGCTCGACCATCTCCTCGCGGCGGGCCCGGGGGACGCCGCCGTGCAGGTAGAGCACCTCCTCGCCGAGCCGGCGGGCCAGGTACGGGCGCAGCATCGTGCCGAACTCGGCGTACTGGGTGAAGACCAGCGTCCGGTCGCCCTCGGCCAGTGCCTCCTCCAGCAGCTCCGCCAGCCGGGCCACCTTGCCCGATCGCTCACCCAACGCCGAGCCGTCGTGCAGCAGTTGGGCCGGGTGGTTGCACACCTGCTTGAGCTTGCCGATCGCGGCCAGCACGGTACCGCGCCGCTCCACGCCCCGGATCCCCTCGACCCGCTGCAGCAGGTCGGCCACCACGGCCTGGTAGAGGCCCGCCTGCTCGGCGGTGAGGCTGCACCAGACGGTCATCTCCTGCTTGGCCGGCAGCTCGGCGGCCACCGCCGGGTCGGACTTGAGCCGGCGCAGCACGAACGGGGCGGTACGGCGCTGGAGTTCGGCGGTGCGCTCGGGGCTGCGGTGCAGTTCGACCGGGATCGCGTAGCGCTCCTTGAAGCGCTCGGCCGGGCCGAGCAGCCCGGGGTTGGCGAAGTCCAGGACGGCGTGCAGTTCGGCGAGCCGGTTCTCCACCGGGGTGCCGGTCAGGGCGATCCGGTGGCGGGTGACGGGCAGCGCGCGGACGGCCCGGGACTGGGCGGTGCCGGCGTTCTTGACGTACTGCGCCTCGTCGGCGACCACCCGGCGCCAGCGGATCGCCCGCAGCGCGGCGAGGTCGCGCTGGACCAGCCCGTAGGTGGTGATGACGAGGTCCACACCCTTGACGGCGTCGGCGAGTCGGTCGGCGCCGAGGCGGCCGGAGCCGTGGTGGACGTGGCGCCGCAGCGCGGGGGCGAAGCGCTCGGCCTCACGCTGCCAGTTGCCGACCAGGGACATCGGGCAGACCAGCAGGGTGGGGCCGGCCGCCCCCTCGGCCTGCTCGGCGGCCAGCAGGGCGAGCGTCTGGACGGTCTTGCCGAGGCCCATGTCGTCGGCCAGCACGGCCCCGAGGCCGAGCCCGGCCATCGCCCGCAGCCAGGCCAGGCCGCGCTCCTGGTAGGGGCGCAGGGTGGCCCGGAAGTCGGGCGGCAGCGCGGGGGCGGGGGCCGGGGCGGCGCGCCCGGCGAGCAGGTCGCCGAGCGGGCCGTCCGCGCGGACGGCGGTGACGGGCAGCCCGGCGACGGTCGCCTCCGGGTCGAGGGCCAGCCGCAGCAGGTCGGCGGTGGCCAGTACGCCGTCGCGCCGGTCGGCGAGGAAGGCGAGCGCGGCGGCGATCTGCTCCGGGTCGGCCTCCAGCCAGGTGCCGCGGACCCGGACCAACCCCTGTTTGGCGGCGGCGAGTTCGGCCAGTTCCTGCTCGGTGAGCGGCGCCCCCTCCGGGCCGAGCGCGGCCTGCCAGCGGAAGGCGACCACGGCGTCCCGGTCCACCTGGGAGGCGACGGCGAGCGAACCCGGCGCGGGCGGGGTGGTGGCCCGCAGGGCGAGCCCGAGCCGGGGCCGGCGGCGCCACCAGGCGGGCAGCAGCACACCGAAGCCGCCCTCGGCGAGGGCGGGCGCGGCGGTACGCAGGAAGTCCAGCGCGCCGGCCCGGTCGAGCGGCAGGGCGGCCGGGCGGGAGCGGTGCCGCAGACCGTCCAGGGCCGGCCAGCGGTGGGCGGCGCGGGCGAGCTCGGTGACCAGGACGTCGGCCGGGTCCGGCGCCTTGCGGGCCAGCGCGGCGTGGGCGGCGCCGCCTTCGTACAGGTCGGCGGCGCGGACCAGCAGGGAGGGCTCGTCGACGGCCTGGAGCAGGAACTCCAGCTGCCAGGCGTCGTCGGAGGGGCGGCCCTCGGGGTCGTCCGGGTCGGGCCCGAGCGGCTCCAGCAGGCGGAAGCAGAGCCGGAGCGCGGGCGCGGTGGGCTCGGCGGCGGCGTACCAGGCGGCGAGTCGGCGGCGCAGTTCGGCGAAGCCCTCGGACCGGACGTCCGTGAGGCCGCCGTCCGGGGTGGTCAGGGCGTGCAGCCAGCGTTCGGCGGCGGCCCCCACCGCGGCGGCCGTCGTGGTGGGGGCCGGCGTGGTGTCGGCCGGCGTGGTGTCGGCCGGCGCGCCACCGGTTCGGGCGTCGCCGGTCCGGGCGCCGCCCGGGCCCAACGGGGGCGTGCCGGCCAGGGCGGCCCGGGCCTCGGCGTCCACCAGCGCGCCCAGCGCGGCGTCCAGCAGGGCCTCGCCGGTGCCGGCGCCGCCGCCCGGCCACTCCCCCAGCAGGACGGGCGGGCAGCCGTCCGCCAGTGCGGCGGCCTCCCGGCGGCCCGCCGGGGTGGGGTCGGGCCGCCAGCGGGCCTGCGGGCGGGCGTCCGCCAGGACGGGCAGCGGCAGCACCCGGCCCCGGCCGACCGTTCGCCAGGCGAGGTCGTGCACGCCGGTCAGCCAGCGCAGCGAGGGGCCCTGGACGACCTCGACGCGCCCGGTGCCGGGCAGATCGGTGCTGGTGACGGCCCAGTGCGGGTCGAAGACCTCGCCGAGCAGTTGGGCGGCCGCCCCGGTGTCGAAGAGCAGCGCGGGGACGCGCCAGGGCGCCAGGACCGCCGCGCCCCGGACCGGGGTGACCGGCAGGTCGGGCGAGGGCGCGGGCAGGGCGCCGGTGGTGGGCAGCAGCAGGGTGGCCCAGCGCTCGGGGGCCTGGCCGGCGAGCCAGCCGAGGCCGGGCCCGATGCCGCCGAGGACGGCGGCGAGTTCGCCGGCCGGGCAGGCGTAGGGGTGGGCGCGCGGGGCCGCCCGGCCGGGGCGGGGCGCGGCGGTGCCCGGATGGGCGCGGGCGTCCTCGGCCCACAGGGCCAGCCGTCCGCCCGCCCGCCAGAGCGCGTGCAGGACGAACATGCGGGAGGCCTTCCGGTCGGCGGAACCGTCCTTCGCAGCCTAACCGGGCGGTCCGACAGTGCCGCTCCGCCAAGTCTTTCGCGAAACGCCGAGGACTGTGGTTGAAATTTGAACGAAAGCGGCCTACGCTGAAGCCAACAAGTTGAAGCCTAAACAAATGGCTTCGGACCCGAGGAGGAGCCATGGGCCTGTTCAACCGCACCAAGACCGCCACCCCCACCGCCGTCGCCGAGACCCCGACCGGCCCGGACCTCGCCCACCTGACCGGCGACTGGACCATCGACACCACGCACAGCGAGGTCGCCTTCTCGGTGCGCCACGCCATGGTGACGAACGTCAAGGGCCGCTTCACCGAGTACGACGGCAAGCTGCACCTGGACGGCAACGCCCCGGGCAACTCCTCCGCCGACCTGGTGATCAAGGTCGCCAGCATCGACACCAACCAGGCCCAGCGCGACGAGCACCTGCGCACCGGCGACTTCTTCGCTGCCGACACCTACCCGGAGATCCGCTTCCGCAGCACCTCGGCCGAGCGGCTGCGCGGCGACACGTACCGGATGAGCGGCGAGCTGACCATCAAGGACACCACCCGCCCGGTGGTCCTGGACCTGGAGTACACCGGCAGCGCCACCGACGCCTACGGCGCCGAGCGGGTCGGCTTCGAGGGCAGCGCCGTCCTCGACCGCACCGAGTTCGGCCTGACCTACAACGCGGCCCTGGAGACCGGCGGCGTGCTGATCAGCGAGAAGGTCAAGCTGAGCTTCGACATCTCCGCCGTCAAGGCGGCCTGACCCGGCCGTCCACGACTGCCACCCGGGCCACCGGACCCGCCACGCGGCCCGGTCCGCCCACCCACCGCCCCTGCCGGCCCCCCGACGGCAGGGGCGGTGTCGCGTCCCCACGGTTTGTCGCGTCCCCACGGTTTCCGGCGGCCCCGGCACCCGGCCCTCGCCCGGCCCCGGCACCCGGCCCTCGCCCGGCCCCGGCACCTGGCCCGGTCACCCGAGCAGCGCCGCGTCCGCCCCCGGAAGCCAGCCGCCCGCCGGCCGCCGCAGCCAGCCCTCGGCCGCACCGAGCCCGGCGGCCGCGGCGCCCAGGGCGGCCAGCCCCGGGTGGCGCTCGCCGGGCCGGTGCACCAGGCTGACCAGGCTCAGCGGCACCGGCTCCACCAGCGGCACGTTCACCGCCCCCGGAATCCTCGGCCCGCCGACGGTGGTCAGCATCGGATCGCCGTGCCGGGCCAGGTAGCGGGCCGTCTCGTCCACGCCCACCGGCGGCACGTACGGCGCGGCCGGCGTCAGGCCGTGCTCGCGCAGCAGGCGGACGCCGAGATCGGCCCACTCGGTGGTGGCCGGGTTCCCGGCGCAGACGTCGACGGGGTGCCCGGTCAGCTCGGCGACCCGCAGCACCGGACGGCCGGCCAGCGGGTGGGTGTCCGCCATCATCACCGAGATCCGCTCCAACCGGACCGGCCGCTGGGCGAGTTGGTCGCGCAGCGGGGCGGGCAGTCCGGCGAACCGGCCGAAGGACACGTCCAGCCGGTGGGCCAGCAGTTCGGCGGCGGCCGCGGCGAGGCCGCCGTGGAAGCGGGCCAGCAGTTCGCCCTCCGGCCAGGCGGCGCGGGCGCGTTCGAGCACCCGGTCGGCGGTGAGGTCCGGGCCGGTGACGTCGCTGTTGAGGTCCAGCAGCAGCGGCCGGGCCGCGGCGCCCGTCAGGATCTCGTCGTGCAGGGCGAGGAGCCGGCGCGCCCGGGGCAGCAACCGCTGCCCGGCCGGGGTGAGTTCGACGCTGCGGGTGGTACGGGTGAACAGCGCGTCGCCGAGCAGTCCCTCCAGAGTCCGGATGTCCCGGCTGAGCGCCTGCTGGGCGATGTGCAGCCGCCCGGCGGCCCGGCCGAAGTGCAGGCTCTCGGCGGTCGCGACGAAGCCGCGGAGCAGACGGGGGTGCAGGTCGCGGGGCATGGGCGGCAGATTAACAACAGCCTGCTGTGAATGCGACGGAACAGGTGTTGGACCGCCACCGGGCACCGACGGGAGGCTGCTGGGCGTCCCCCTCACTCTCCCCTGGAGCCCGATGCCCTCGCGCGCCCTCCTCACCTCCTACCGGCGGCTGTTCGCGGCCCCCGGCACCGCCGCCTTCACCCTCGCCGGGCTGCTCGGCCGGCTCGCGCTGTCGATGAACGGCGTCTCGCTGGTCGTGCTGCTCGCCGAACGGCGCGGCTCCTACGCGCTGGCCGGCACCGTCTCGGCGGCCGGGCTGGTCACCGGCGCGATCGGGATGCCGCTGCTCGGGCGGCTGGTGGACCGGTACGGGCAGGCGCGGGTGACCGTACCGGCCGCGCTCTACAACGCCGCCCCGCTCGTCGCCCTGCTGCTCTGCCTCCGGCTCGGCGCACCCGGCTGGACGCTCTACGCCTGCTGGGCGGCCGGCGCGGCCGCGCCCAACCTCGGCGGCATGGCCCGGGCCCGCTGGGCGCACCTGTACCGGGCCGACCCGGCCGCCCGGCACCTGGCCAACTCCCTCGAACAGTCCCTGGACGAACTCTGCTTCATGGCAGGGCCCGTCCTCGCCATGACGCTCTGCACGGCGGTCGCCCCGGAGGCCGGGCTGCTCGCCGCCGGGGCGCTCGGCACCACCGGCGCCCTGCTGTTCGCGGCCCAGCGACGCACCGAACCGCCGTTGCCCGCCCGCTCGGAGGGCGACCGCCACGGCTCGCCACTGCGGGTGCCCGGGCTGCGGGTGCTGCTGCTCGCCTTCCTCGCCACCGGCGTCGTCTTCGGCTCGACCGAGATCACCACCGTGGCGTACGCCGACGCGCTCGGGCACAAGGCGGCGGCGGGCGCGCTGCTGGCCCTGGTCGCGGGCGGATCCTGCCTGGCCGGGCTGCTGTTCGGGCTGCTGACGCCACGTCGGTCGACCGGGGTGCGCTTCCTGTCCGGGGCCGCGGCGATGGCCGGGGTACTACTGCTGCCGCTCGCCGCCGGACTGGGCGGGGCCGGGCTCGGCCTGCTCGGGGTCGCGCTGTTCGCGGCCGGCACGGCCACCGCGCCGACCATGGTGACCGGGATGACGCTGGTCCAGGAACTGCTGCCGGGGCGGCAGTTCAACGAGGGGATGGCGGTCGCGGTGTCCGGCATCGTGGTCGGCATCTCGGGCGGCGCGGCGCTCGCCGGCGCGGTCGCCGAGCACGCCGCCCCCGGCACCGGCTACGCGCTGCCGGCCTGCGCCGCCGCGCTCGCCCTGCTGATCGCCCTGGCCGGGCGGCGGCACCTGCGCGCCGACGGGGTCGGGACGGCACCCTCCGCCGGGGCCCCCGCGGATAACGCCGAGCGAACTGTCAGTACCTCGGTCTAGCGTTCGGGGCATGGCGGAAATCACCTATGTCCGAGGCGATGCCACCGCGCCGCAGGGCAAGGGCGTGAAGGTGATCGCGCACGTCTGCAACGACCTCGGCGGCTGGGGCAAGGGCTTCGTGCTCGCGCTGTCCAGACGCTGGCCCGAGCCCGAGGCCGCGTTCCGGCGCTGGCACCGGGAGCGGGAGCGGGCGGGGAACGACTTCGGGCTCGGCGCCGTACAGCTGGTGCAGGTCGAGCCGTACGTCTGGGTGGCCAACCTGGTCGGCCAGCGCGGCATCCGGACGGGGCGCTCCACCGGGGTACCGGTCCGGTACGAGGCGATCGACACCGCGCTGGCCGCGCTGGGCGACCACGCGCGGGAGCTCGGCGCCTCCGCCCACATGCCGCGGATCGGCTGCGGGCTGGCCGGCGGGCGCTGGGAGCGGGTCGAACCGCTGGTGTCCGCGCGGCTGGTGGAGCGGGGGGTGCCGGTGACGGTCTACGACGTCGGCTGAGCCGGCACCGCCCGCGCCGCGAGGCTCTGGGCGGGCCAGCTGTACACGCACTCGGGCAGCACGTACCCGCCCGGGAACACGCCCTCCTGCACCCGCGTCCGCACGCCGCCCTCGCGCTCGTAGAAGGCGATCGCGCGGAGGTTGTCGCGCAGCACCTCCAGGTACAGCTCGGCCCCGGGGTGCCGTTCGGCGACGTGGGCGCGGGCTGCGGCGAACAGCGCGCGGCCGATGCCGCCACCGGTCCGCCCGGGGCGGACGTGCAGGTTGTCGACCAGTACCCGGCCGTCCGGCTGCGGGACGAGGTAGATGAACCCGACCGTCTCCCCGGCCTGTTCGGCGATCAGCAGTTCGGGCTCGGCGGCCGGATCGCCGTAGTCGACGGTCAGCCGCAGCTCCCACAGCTCGCGCCGCTGGGCGGGCAGCCCGTCGCCGAGTGCGTCCGCGGGGACGATCCCGCGGTAGGCGGTGCTCCAGCTGTGGGCGTGCAGGTCGGCGACGGCCGCGGCGTCCTGCGCTGCGCCGCGCCGGATGGTGGTCTGCACGGGACTGATCATGTGACGAGCCTCCCACAGATTGGAGTTGAACATGTTCAAGCGAAGCCTCTACAGTGCTCACATCATTTTGAACGCGTTCGAAATGGTGGGGGTGGTGGATGTGGCACCGAGCGCGGAGGGGATGCCCGGTGCCGCGTCCACCGACACGGGTCGGAGCTTCGTCTCCGGTTAGGCTCGTGCTCGTGGACGACCTGGCAGCGACGAACCGAACGGACGGCACGAGCGGTGCGGCCGCGACCCCGGCCGACGCCCCGACCGAACCTGCGGCCGACCCCGCGACCGCACCCGGCACCGACAGCGGGCCCATGCCCGGCGGCCGGGCGCAGCCGAAGACCGACAAGAGCGAGCAGACCCGGGCACTGATCCTGGAGACCGCGATGCGGCTCTTCCAGGAGCGCGGCTACGAGAAGACCACCATGCGCGCGATCGCCACCGAGGCGGGCGTCTCGGTCGGCAATGCTTACTACTACTTTTCGGCGAAGGAATTCCTGATTCAGGGGTTCTACGACCGGATGACGTACGACCATGCGGCGGATGCCAGGAATCGCATGGCCAATACGCGCAATTTCGCCGAGCGCCTGGAAATCGCGCTGACCTCCTGGCTCGACACGGCCGCGCCGTACCACGAGTTCGCCGCGCAGTTCTTCCGCACGGCCGCCGACCCCACCAGCTCGTTGAGCCCGTTCTCCAACGAGTCCCACCCGGCGCGAGCGACCGCCGTGGAACTGTTCCGCGACGTGTTGCAGGGCTCGGAGCTGGCACCCAAGCTGGACGCCGAGCTGGGCGAGCTGCTGCCCGACGTGCTCTGGCTGCACCTGATGGTCGTGGTGCTCTACTGGGTCTTCGACCGGACCGAGGACACCGAGCGGACGCGGGAATTCGTCCGCCGGTCCACCCCCATGGCGGCCCGGGTGATCAACCTCTCGCGTTATCGGGTATTCCGACCGATCGTCCGCGATGCCAAGGGCCTCATTCAGGACTTCATCCTGCCCACCATCGGGAAGACCGCCGTCAAGTAGCCCGAGTAGCTCTCCCGAGGAAAGCTCGGACGCGCCGGGGGCCGGACCGCAGTGGTGCGGTCCGGCCCCCGGCGTGACGGCCGCTCAGAAGCCGTCCGGGTTCCAGGGCTGCAGCGGCGTGCGCAGCAGCAGGTCGGCGGCGGCCGCCGCGCCGGGGCGCAGTTCGGTGAGCAGGCCGGCCGCGAGCAGCCGGGGCGCTGTCTCGCCGCCCAGGTAGAGCGATGCCAGCTCGGAGGCGTCCAGGGCGAGGTCGGCGTCGTCCGTGGTCCGGGTGCAGCGGCCGGTGCCGTCCGCGGCGACCTCGATCGCCCAGCGACCGGAGGCGTAGCCGAGCCGGTCCTCGACCTCCAGGACGACCCGGCCGGGCGCGCCGTACGTCCGGGCGTCGAACGCGGCCGCCACGTCCAGCACCCGTAGCCAGGTGAAGTCGGCGTTGTCCACGTACGGGGTGGCGGCGCGCGGGTCCTGGAGCAGCAGCGGCAGCGGGTCGTCCGGGCCGATGTTCTCCGCGACGACCTTGCGCACCCAGTCGACGGAGAGGACGAAGCGCCACAGCTCGGCGGCGGTCGCCCGGTCGAGGGCGAGGAAGTCGGCCACGGTCAGGGTGCAGTTCGGGTAGCTGCCGTCCCAGGTGTCGTCGACCCGGTAGGCCACCAGGCCGGTGACCGTACCGTCGGCGTCCCGGTGGACGGCCGCGAACGGCTCCTTGAACTCCTTCCCCGGCACCTTGAGTTCGCCGGTGTTCCGCTTCCACCACAGCTCGTCGCGGGCGATCGCGCCCGGCTGGGTGCGCCGCCAGCGCTCGTGCAGGTCGGGGCCCAGCTCGCGGGCCTGCGCCATGGTCACGAAGTCGATCCGCCCGCCGGGCACGGTGGGCAGGCCGTCGCGCAGGCCGCGGGTGCGGTGCAGGTCGATGTTCCAGCCGTGGCCGCGGGTGGCCGGGCCGAAGCCGTAGCGGCCGTAGATGTTGTACTCGGCGGCGATCAGGATGGCGACCGCCGAACCCCGCTCGGCGGCGGCCGCGAGGTCGCGGCGCATCAACGTACCGAGCAGGCCGCGGCGGCGGTGGGTGGCGCTGACCGTCACGCCGGTGACGGCGTCGGCCTGGACGGTGGCCCCGCCCGGGACGGTCAGCTCGACGTCGAAGCTGCGGAAGGTGGCGATGCAGCGGTCGCCGTCGAAGCCGGCCAGCATCCGGCCCGGCTCCCACAGCAGGCGGCAGAAGTCGGCCGTGCTCTCCGCGTGCGAGCGCAGGAAGCCCAGAGCGAGCGCCCGGTCCCACGCGGCCACCTCGCTCTCGGCGATCGCGCGGATCTGGAGGCCGTTCACGATGTCGACGGCCCCGTCATCGGTTGTGTTGCCCATCGGGCCACCGTACGGGCGTCGCTCTCGGGCGGCATCCCATTTATTTCGTGCCCGATGCGAGGTGCTCCCCGGGCATCACCACCCAGTGGTTGCAGTGCAGGACGCGGTCGGCGAAGTCGACGTCCAGCTCGCCGAGCAGCCGGAAGCCGAGCGCCCGGCAGATCCCGTTGGACGGGCCGTTGGCCGTCGCCGGGAAGGCGTGCACCGGGCCCCACCGGCCGTCCCGGGCGGCCGCGTCCAGCAGCTCCCGGACGGCCGCCTTGGCGAGGCCGCGCCCCTGGAACTCGGGCAGCACCATCCAGCCGATCTCGGCCACGGCGGCGCCGTCCTCCTCGTGCGACCAGAGCGTGACGGAGCCGGCCGCCACCTCCGGCCCGGCGCCGTCCGGGACGATCACCTTGATCCACGAACGGTCCTCGGCGACCTCCACGACGTCCTTGCGCAGCCGCTCCCGCACCCGCTCCTCCGGCAGCGGCCCGCCCAGCTCGGCCATCATCACCGCGTCGCACCGCATCCGGACGTACGCCCCGACGTCCCCCGCCTCGACGTCCCGCAGCCTCATCGCGTCTCCTCCCGAGTGATCGACGCGGCCACGCTAGCGGCCGCCGCCGACAACCCGGCGCGAGCGGGCGCGCGCACAGGGCCGGGCCCTAGGGGCGGGCGTAGAAGTCGGGGGTGCCCATGATCCAGAGGCTGGCCTGTTTGACCGGCCTGCCGACGCGGGGGGCCTCGATCATCTGGTCGTCGCCGATGTAGAGGCCGACGTGGTGGATGTCGACGGCGCGGCCGGTGTCCGTCCAGAACACGAGGTCGCCGGGGCGCAGCTGGCGGTAGCTGATCGGAGTGCTCTCGGCGTACTGGTCGGCGGCGAAGTGGTTGAGCTGTTTGCCGCCCTCACGCCAGGCCATCATGGTGAGCCCGGAGCAGTCGTAGCCGGCCGGGCCTTCGCCGCCCCAGATGTAGGGCAGGCCGATCTTGGAGCGGGCGAAGGCGATGGCGGCGGCGGCGCCCTCGGCGGACCACGGGCGGCCGGCGGCGGGGGGTGCGGCCGGGGTGGCCTCGGCGGCGGCCTCGGCCGCGGCGGCCGCTTCGGCGGCGGCCTTCTCGGCGGCGGCGCGGGCGGCGGCCTCCGCCTCGCGGACGGCGATCGCCTCCAGTGCCTCGCTGCGCCGGCGTTCCAGGTCGACGGTGGTGTGCCGGGCGGCGGCCAGGTCGGTGAGCAGTTGTTCGCGGCGGCGGTCGGCGGCGGTGACCGCCTCCTGCTGGGCCGCGAGCCGGGCCTCGGCCCTGGCCCTGGCGGCACCGACCTCGGCGGCGGCCTTCTCGGCGGTCTCGGTGGCGGCGCGGGCGGCGGCGGAGGCGCGGGTCGCGGCGGCGGCGGTGGAGGTGGCGGCGTCGAGGATCTGCCGGGTGCGCTCGCTGGCGACGCCGATCACGGCGGCGCGGTCGCCGGCTTCGCGCGGGCCGTGGGCGCCGAGCAGGGCGTTGAGGGCGGAGAGTGCGGCGCCCGCGCCCTGGCGGTACGTTTCGGCGGCGAGCTGGGCGGCGTCCTCGGCGGCCGCGGTGCGGTCGGCCTCGGCGGCGGTGGCGCTCCGGGCGGCGGCGGTCTCGTCGGCTCGGGCCCGGACGAGGGCGAGCTGGGCGCCGTTGTAGGCCTCGACGGCCTGTTCGGCGCTGCGGCCGGCCCGGTCGAGTTCGGTCCGGGCGGCGGCGAGGCCGGCTTCGATGGCGGTGACGGAGGCGGCGGTGCGGTCGGCCTCGGCGCGGGCCCGGTCGATCTCCCCGGTGGTGGGGTACGGGTCCTCCGTCCGGGCGGGGCCGGCGGCCGGTTCGGGGTCCGCCGGGGCGGCCTGGGCTGCGGGGAGCAGCCCGAGCAGGGCGGTGAGGGACAACAGGAGGGTCGGCAGGAGCCTGCGCGCCACGAGACATCCCCTTCTCACGGGTCCGGAGGGGACGGCGGCGGACTGTCCGCGGCGCTCGGGCGGGGCGGCCGGGCGGAGCAGGTCCGACGAATCATCCCATCACATGACAGAACGGTCACTCGCCGATCATGTTCTCAACTCCGGCGCTTTTCACACCTCGAACGCACTCCGCCGGGCGGGTGACCATCAGATGATCTGACCGCCAGTCACCTTCAGCCAGGTGCACAGGGTATGCGAACTACCGGTGGATCCGGCGGGTGTGCGGCCGCAGGTGGGGGTGTCGCCCGGAACGGTGCTCCACCCCGGTCGGACGAACCGCGTACGTCCGATTGCGCCCCGCCCGGATCGCGCGACGGCGCTGCTGCGCCCCGAGGGACGGGCCCGCGACGCTGCCGCCCGCGCCGTACGCCCCGCCCACTGCCACCGGGGCGGCCCCGGCGGCGGCGGCCGCCGAGCGGCGGTCCGCCAGCCGCGCCTGACGCCGGGCCAGCGCCCGGGCCGCGTGCGCGTCGAGGTGGGCGGTGGCCCGGGCCGACATCCGCTCGGCCACCCGGTGGGCGGCGGGGTGGTTCGCCGGCACCTTGTCGGGGGCACCGGCGATCAGGTCGAAAAGCCAGGTGCGGGCCCGGTCCGCACGCCGGTGCAGCAGGCGCTCACGCCGGAGCGCACGCGCCCGGCGACGCGGGCGCGTGGCGTACCGCCAGCGGGCCCACGGGCTGCTCGGGCGGGCCAGCCGGATCGCCCCGATCCAGGACAGGCCGGGGACCATGATGCCGAGCAGGCCGGTCCACATCTTGCCCTTGATCAGGGTGATCACCGAGGCCAGGGCGTTCACCGAGATCACCGTGATCAGGCCCCACCTGGTCTCCTGGCTGGGCACCACGCCGAGCGGCACGTACCCGACCAGCAGCAGGGCGGTGAACAGGATCCCGAAGATCACCGCGTCCACCGACTTGCGGCCCTGCTCGCTCCAGTACACGTCGTCCAGGTGCAGGATCAGCGCGAACTCGTCCAGCACCAGGCCGCAGCCGATGCCGAAGACCAGCCCGAACCAGTCGATCCACGGGTGCCCGCCGTACGTGGCGAACACCCCGACGCCGCCGACCAGCAGGAAGCCCAGGCCGAACACCATGTGATGGATGTGCAGGCCACCCGGAGTGACGTTGCCGAACCACCACCGCACCTCGGCGCGGATCATCCGGACGCTGAACCGGATGCACACGAAGGAGGTGATGAAGCCGACCAGCAGCAGGAACAACGGCTGTTTGTGCGCGGCGACGATGTGCTCGCGGTAGCCGTCCAGCAGTGTGGTCATGCGTCTTACCTTCGTTCCTGGTCCTGCGTGCGGCCTGCCGTGACATGGCCCGGAGCCCAACACCGGTCCAACGCGCGGTCAGAACCCGCGGGTGCGTTTGGCCGCCCGGCGCGGCACGACCGGGTACAGCGACGGGCGCTCGCCGCCGACCGGCAGCTTCATGAACATCCGGGCGATCTCACCACCGAGGTTCACCCCGATCGCCAGCGCCATCGCGATCGCCGCCGCCCGGGAGACGGACACCAGGCCCGCACTGGCGTGGCCCTGGGCGAAGGACAGCATCCCCAGGTAGAGCGCCGAACCGGGCATCAGCGGACCGATCGCGGCGGTCACGTACGGCAGCGCGGAGCCGTTGCGGTAGCGCGCCATCAGCTGGCCGAACAGGCCGACCAGGCCGGCCGCCACCCCCGTCGCCACGATCGGGGAGATGCCCGCGTTGTACGCCAGCACGCCGTAGCTGGCCCAGCCGATGCCGCTGTTCAGGGTGACCAGCGCGAGCGAGCGGCGGTCGGTCTGCAGCAGCGTGGCGAAGGCCAGGGTCAGCAGCATCGCGGCGATCATCTGGACCGGCGGGTAGGTGACGCCCGCCAGGCTCTCGTCCGGCCGCAGCTTCGCCTCGAAGCCGACCCCCAGGTAGAGGATCAGCATCACGCCGATCACGATGCCCGCGACCAGGTAGATCACCTCCAGCAGGCGGGCCGCGGCGGTGATGTAGAAGCCGGTCAGGCCGTCCTGGACGGCGGCGACCAGCGCCCGGCCGGGCAGCAGCGCGAACAGGCCACCGGTGATCACCACCGAGCCGCGCAGGCCCCAGTCGTTGAAGGACAGGATGATCCCGGAGGCGGCGGCCGGCATCGCGGCCGCCACGAACTGGTAGAACTCCGGCAGCCGGCGCCGGGCCAGCGTGGAGGCCAGCCGGTCGCCGAGGACGGCCGCGACGAAGGCGCTGGCGAACACCAGCCAGGCCTTGTCGTCGATCCGCCCACCGACCAGGAAGGTGGCCGCGCCGGCCAGCAGACCGGTGGTCAGCGCGAGCATCCAGCCCGGGTACGGGTGCCGGTTGCGGCGGATCAGGGCGAGCCGGCGGTAGGCGTCGTTGACCGTGACCTTCTCCGCGGTGATGTCCGCGACCAGCTCGTAGACCGCGTTCAGCCGGGTGTAGTCGGAGGTGCGGCGGCGCACCACCCGGTCGGCGGTGATCGGCGGCTCGACCAGCGAGGGCTGGTGCGAGATGCCGATCAGGGTGAAGGTCACCTGCGGCTCGCAGCGGTCCAGCCGGTAGGCGTGCGCGATGCCGAGCATCGCCGCCTCGACGTCCTCGGCGGCCTCGCCGCTGGCGAGCAGCAGCTCGCCGATGCGCAGCGTCAGGTCGAGGATGCGGGGGACGTTGCGGGTCGCGCCCGCGGAGGGGTGCAGCTCGCGGGCGGTCCGCTCGAAGGCGGGGCGCTCGGACATCGGCATGCGCAGCAGGGTGCGCATCCGGTCCGGCCAGGGCGCCTCGCCAGGGGCGCCGGCGGTCAGCTCCGGGACGACCGGGATGCCCATCGGCGGGGTGTAGCCGGCGGCCCGCCACTCCTCGGGGGTGAGGGTGTCCTCGGCGACCGATCGGCGGCGGGTGGGGCGCGCGTCCTCCGGGCCGGGTGCCTGCCCGGGCGCGGGGTGCGGCCCGAGCGCGGGGTGCGGCCCGGACCCGGCGGGCGCCCCGGGCTCGGGGGACGGCGCCCTTTCCGGCTCCGGCTCCGGGGACAGCAGGCCCCTGGTCTCCGTGATCGGCGGGACGAAGGGGACGACGGTGGCGGGCTCGACGGTCGGGGCCGGATGGCCCAGCAGGCCCTCGGTGGGCGGCGCCTCGGCGGGGTCCACCGGCCGCACCGGCGGCGTCCGCCGGGTCTGACGGACCGCCCGGCCTCCCCTCGCCCGCTTGCCTGCGCCCGGTCGGCCCCGCTTAGGCACTTCCGCTCCTTGCCGCCCCTGGTGGCCGTCGGCCACCGTTCGATCTCGGGTTACACCTTGCCTGATCGAACTGCCGGACGCACATGTACGCGGCGTACCCCGGAGGGGGCCGCGGACGCCTACCCGGCGCGGTGGCGGTCGGCGGACGCCGCGCCGGAACGGCGGGCCCGCAGCAGTTCGACCGCCACCGGGACCACCGAGACCAGCACGATGCCGACCAGGATCGCCTCGATGTTCTCCCGGACGAACGGGATCTGGCCCAGGAAGTAGCCGAGCACGGTGACGCCGGCGCCCCACAGCACGCCGCCGACGAGGTTGAAGACCACGAAGGTGCGGTAGTTCATCCTGCTCACCCCGGCGACGATCGGGGTGAAGGTGCGCACGATCGGCACGAAGCGGGCCAGCACGATCGCCTTGGGACCGTGCCGGTCGAAGAAGGCGGCGGCCTTCTCCACGTTCTCCTGCTTGAAGAGCCGGGAGTCGGCGCGGCGGAACAGGCTCGGCCCGACCTTGCGGCCGAACAGGTAGCCGACCTGGTCCCCCGCCACCGCGGCGGCCACGATCAGCGCGCAGACCAGCCAGAGCGGCTGGTGCAGGTAGGTGCCGCCGGCCACCAGGAGGCCGGTGGTGAACAGCAGCGAGTCCCCCGGCAGGAAGAAACCGATCAGCAGGCCGGACTCGGCGAAGACGATGGCCAGGATGCCGATCAGGCCGAAGGCGGAGATCAGGTTGGTCGGATCGAGCCAGGACGGGCCGAGGGCGAGGCTGGTCACGGGCGGACACTCCTGGGGGTCGAGTCTTGGCAATGGAATGGTAAAGCATTTACCAAGACTCGACAGATCCCAGGATGGTTCCCGCCCCGCCCCGGGCCTGAGCCGGAGCGGGAGCGGGAGCGGGAGCGGCTCAGAGGCCGTAGCGCTCGACGATCTCCTCGTGCCGGGCGGCGTCCGCGCCCGCCGCCTTGGCCAGGTCGAGCCAGGCGAGCGGGTGCGGCCAGTCGCCGGTGAGCCGGTGCAGCAGCGCGTCGGCCTCGGCGGCGGAGGCCGTGGGCGGCACCCCGAAGGCGGCGTAGACGCCGGGCAGCGTGCCGTCCTCGTCGGCCGGGTCGGTGATGCGGTACTGCTCCCCGCTGTACGCCCAGACCGCGTAGCCGGCCTGCTGGAGGCTCTCGCGCAGCGCCGCCCACGGCTCGTCGCCGGGCCAGCCGCCGTCGATCCAGTACGTGGTGTAGCCCGCCGGGTCGAGCAGGGTGAGCAGCTCGAACACCGGGCGCCAGCCGTGCCGCTCCTCCTCGGGGGCGTCCTCGGCCGGCGGCGGCTCCAGCAGCGCCGGGGCGAAGACCACCACGTCGCCGTGGTTGAGCGTCAGGTCCTCGCCGAGCACCGGCAGGATCCGGGCGGTGGCCGGACCGGTGCGGACGGCGGGCAGGTCGGCGGTGGCGCCGTTGGTGCGGGTGGCCCGGACGGTGACCAGCTGCCACTCCTCGTCCACCGGCCCCTCGGGCTCGTCGAACTCGATGCCGAGCAGCGCGCCCGTGGAACGGACCGCGGCCCAGTCCCGGTTGGCGGTGGCCGCCGTGATCAGGTGCCAGAGGTCGGACTCCTGGACGGTGCGGTGGCGCTCCTCCTCCGGGGCGGCCTCGGCGGGCAGCGCGTGCTCCAGGAGCTCCTGGTACAGCCGCTGCGCGGTGGCGTGGTCGCCCAGCTCGGTGGCGGCGCCGGCGGCCAGCCGGCGGGTGTTGATCCGGCCGGCGTCCAGGGCCAGGATCGCCTCGCACTGCTCCAGCACCTCGGCCCAGCGGCCCTCGGCGGCGGCCCAGCGGGCGCGTATCCAGTGCCCGTCCTCCGGGCTGTCGTCGGCCAGCCGGTCGGCGAGGCGGCGGATGCCCTCGCCGTCCCCCGCGTCGATCAGGGCGGAGCCGAGCATGCCGATCAGCACCTCGTCGGCCGGGGCGGTGTCGAGCCGGTGCCAGAGCAGGTCGGCGGCGGCCCGGGCGTGGCCGAGGCCGCCGAGCACCGCGGCCAGGTTGACGGCCAGTTCGGTGGCGCCGGCCTGCTCACCCCGGTACCGGCCCAGGGCGACGGAGAGCAGGTCGGCGCCGGTCTCGTAGGGCACTCCGACCTCGGCCAGGTGCGCCGTCAGCTCGCCGGGCGGGACGGGCAGCTCGGGCTCCGGCAGCGCCTCGGCGGCCGCCCGCAGCGCGGCGACCTCCGCGGCCACGCCGTCGGTGCGGCGCAGCTGGGCGAGCTTGCGCTCCCCCGTCGAGGCGAGGGTCAGCGCCACCGTCCGGGCGCCGCGGGCGAGGGCGAGCCGACCCGCCGCCAGCAGCAGGTCCACGCACGGGCGGTGCGAGCCGGTGCCGTCCAGGTAGCCGACCCAGCCGGCCACGGCGGCGCCCAGCTCGGCGTCGTTCTCCCAGGCGCCGGCCGCGACCAGCAGCTCGACCGTGTGCGTCCAGCCGTCCCGCAGGTCGGCGTGGCGCTCGGCGGCCTCCCGGTCGGGCAGCAGCGCCAGCGCCTCCTCCGTCCGGCCGAGCGAGGCCAGGGCGCGGGCCCGTAGCAGGCCGCCCCAGAGCCGGTCGCTCTCGTCGATCTCGTGGCCGCGGGAGCGCTCGGCCTGCTCGGCGGTGTCGAGCAGCGCGAGCACCTCCTGGTGCCGGCCGAGCCGGTGCAGGGTGCCGGCCCGGGCGTGGTGGAAGTGCAGCGAGAGTCGCTCGCCGGCCGCCTGGATCCGGGTGGCGGCGGTGTCCAGGTGGGAGAGCGCCTCGGTGTGGCGGCCGTCGTCCTCCAGCGCGTCGGAGTACTCGCGGGAGAGGCAGTCGAAGCAGGCGCGGCCGGGCTCGATCCGCTCCAGCGTCTCGCCGAGCACCGCCAGCCGCTCCGGCACGTAGCCGGGGCCGTCGACCCGGGCGTGGCAGATCGCGAAGTCCTGCACCACGCAGACGGACTGCGGGCAGCCCGCCGTCTCCTCGCGGTGCGCGAACTCCAGCAGGTCGACCGCCTCGGGCAGGGCCTGCTCGCCCTGGTGGCGCTTGTTCAGCAGGTTCTGCATCCGCCAGTGCCGCAGGTAGACCTCGACCCAGGGCAGGCCGAGCGCCCGGGAGGCGGCCAGCGCCTCCGGGTAGACGGCGTCCACCTGGTCGTTGCGGCCCTCGTTGGCGTGGCCGGGCAGCTCGTAGATGGCGTCGGCCAGCCGCCGGTGGCCGGCCTCGGCCAGCTGGCGGTGGGCGTCGTGGACCCAGGCCCAGATGTCGGTACTCATGTGGTGTCCCCCTGCGTCGTGCTGATGTGATGTCTACCGCGGACCACTGACAATCCGTCCGTCACGCCTCGTCCGGGAGGGCGCCGAGGGTGTCCGGGACGCCCGGCAGGCCGGCCGGGACGGCGGCGGTCAGCGCCGAGACCGCGGTGCCGACGCCGGACAGCGCGGCGGTCAGGTCGCCGCCGGACGAGCCGGCCGGGCCCGCCGAGGCGGCGGCCATGATCACCTTGAGCGAGCGGAGCAGCCCCGCCGCCGTGGCGCTGCCGGTGTGCCCGGCGCGGTAGGCGGCGAGCAGGTCCAGCACGGCCGGGCAGGACAGGTTGAGGTAGAGGCGGGCCCGGACCTCGCCGTCGGTGCGGGCGGTGAACGCCCGGGCCAGCCGCAGCGCCGCGGACGGGATCCGGGCGTCGGCCTGGTCGTCCTCGATCCGGGCCTTCAGCTCGGCCTCGCGGTCCGGCACCAGGACCAGCGGCAGGCCGGGCGGGTCGAACCGGGCCGGGACGAGCTGCTCGCCCTCGTCGGCGAGGGCGCCGGCCAGCCAGGCCGCCTCGCCGGCCGGCAGCGGACGCTCCGGGTCGCGGAACAGCTCGCGGTCGCCGTGCTCGCTGCCCAGCTCGACCAGGCGGCAGCCGCGCAGCTGGGCGTAGCGGCGCAGGAAGGGCAGGACGGCGTAGCGGTCGCCGCGGGCGATCGGCACCCGCATCGCCCGGTACAGCATCTCCTCGAAGCCGCCGCCGCTGCCGAGCGCGACGTGCACCGCGCCCCCGCCCGCGGCCCGCAGCGCGCCGGCGGTGAGGTCGCCCTGGGAGGTGGGGACGGGGACGTCGTCGGCGAGCAGGGTGAACAGCCGCTCGTCGCAGAGCGCGGCGCCGAGCAGGTCCTGGCCGTGCCGGGTGAGGATGCGGCGCCAGGCGGCGGGCCGCAGCCGGGCGGTCTCGTACAGGCCGTCGACGATGGCGTCGGTGAGGGCGCGCTGGAGCGCGCGGTAGTGGTCGTCGCGCTGGAGGTCCTCGCGGCTGGCGGTGGGGGTGAGCCGGCTGGACTCGACCACGCCGCCGATGAACCCGGCCCAGCTGGGCAGCAGGTCGCGGGCGTCCTCGGCGAGCAGCATGCCGCGCAGGTAGACGGCGAGGTCGCGGTTGTCGCTGCTGCCGTAGGTGCCGCCGTCCTGGACCCAGAGCAGGCCGATCGCGTCGGTGCCGCCCCCGGTGCCGCCCTCGGCCGGGTGGACGGGGAAGGCGGTGAGCGGCTCGAAGCGGCGGCCGAAGGCGGTGGCGAAGCGCATCCGGGCGGCGTGCTGGTCGCCCGGCACGCTGTGGCGCCAGGGCACCTCGACGTTGTTGACGGGCTGCTCGTCGTCGCCGACGTAGACCGGGATCGGCAGCAGCACGCAGTACCGGCCGAGCACGTCGCGCAGCGCGTCCTCGTCGGCGAGGTGGGCGTGTTCGGCCTTGAGGGTCAGCTCGACGACCGTGCCGGGGCGGGGCCGGGCGGGCACCGGGTCGACCTGGTACTGCTCGCCGCCCCGGCTGCGGTAGCGGTGGCCGAGGTGCGGTTCGCGGTGCGAGGTGGTGGTGACGGCGACCTCGTCGGCCACCGAGAAGGCGGAGAGGAAGCCGAGGCCGAAGGCGCCGATCAACTCCTGGTTGCCGGTGAGGTCGCGCAGCATCCGGGTGTAGCCGGTGCCGACGGTGGCGAGGTAGGCGTGGATCTCCGGTTCGGTGAGGCCGGCGCCGGTGTCCTCGATGGAGACGGTCCGCCGGGCGGCGTCGCCGCGCACCCGGATCAACGGGCGGTGGTCGCCCTCCGGGTCCTCCAGGAGTCGGCGGGTGTGCGAGTCGTGGGCGTTCTGGACGAGTTCGCGCAGCGCGACCAGCGGGGTGGAGTAGAGGTGGGTGGCGAGGACGTTCACCAGTCCGCCGAGATCGACCTCGGTCGTACGCAGATCCTCGGCGGGGGCGGGCTCGGGCGGGGCACCTTCAGACATGGGTCCCCAGTGTGCCAGTGCGACTATCCGGCCACCATTTCTTTCTTCCTGAGAAAACTCGGTCAACTTTGTGTTGACATCCCGAGGTTGTCCCACCTTGCCGTCTTGCGCGTCAACTTGCCACTCCATCAGGGGTTTTGAGGGACGGAGATGCCTTCGCCGCGACCATCGGGCAATCTCCGGATACGGCGTCACCATGACACCATCGGGGGAATTGCCACCTGTTTGGTGGAGTTCGTCCACGCTGTTGGTGAATGCTGAACGTGCGACGTCAGGCAACGGCGCCACGGAGCGGCCACTCCGGAGCGCGCCACATTTCGCACCCCCAGCTCAGGGAGACCACCGTGTCCCGTATCCGCGCAGCCGCCGCCGTCACCGCCCTCGGGGCGTTCCTCCTCGTCGGCTTCGGCGCCGCCAGCGCCCACGCCGACAACGGCGCCGGTGCCATCGACCACTCCAACAGCAGCGTCGTGAGCAACACCGGCTCCGCCAACGTCATCGGCAACGTCCACGGCAACGTGGTCGTCACCCAGCAGACGGCCACCGGCTCGGGCGCGAGCAACCAGAACAACGGCCTCGCCGCGGCCGGCAACGGCGGCAACATCGGCGCTCTGCAGGGCAACGGCAACCTCGACGCCCGGGCCTTCTTCCCGGGCGCCGTCGGCTAGGCCGGCCTAGCGCGTCTGGCCCACGGGCCGGGTGCCCGCTCCGTCAACGCGGGGCGGGCACCCGGCCGCCGTCCGTTCCGGGCAGTCCGAGGACGGCCCGGCCGAGGTGCAGCAGGCAGTCCCCGAGGTCCGGGCGGGCGCTGTGCGGGCGGTTCCGCACCCCGTCGTTGACCAGCGCGAACAGGGCGTGGACCCGGATCCGGGCCTCGACCGCGTCGTACTCGGGCCGGACCCGCCGCAGCAGGCCGACCCAGGTGCGCAGGAAGTCGCGCCGGAAGTCCACCGCGACCCGGCGGTCCGGCGGGGCCAGCCGCTCCGTCTCGCTGAGCATCGCGCCCAGGTAGTCGCCGTTGCGCAGCGCGAAGCCGACGTACGCGCCCAGGCCGGCCACCAGCGCCGCCTCCGGCCCGGCGGCGGCCGCGAACGCGCCGTCCACCTCCTGCCAGAGCCGTTCGCGGCTGCGCACCAGCGAGGCGGCGAGCAACTGGGCCTTGCTGTCGAAGTGCCGGTAGACGCTGGGGCCGGAGATGCCGACGGCGGCGCCGAGTTGGTCGGTGCTGACGTTGTCGAAGCCGCGCTGGTGGAAGAGCCGGACGGCCGCCGCGAGCAGTTCCTCGCGGCGCGCCTGCGGCCTGGGCTCCGGCGTGCCGGGGGCGACGGGATCGGGGGCGGGATCGGGGACGGGGGCACGGACGGTGGCGGGGGCGGCGTCGCCTGGGGAGGCCGCGAGGACGGCGGCGACGAGATCACGCAGCACCGCCTCGGCGCGGCGCGGCTGCGGCGCGGCCGACTGGTAGGAGAGCCCGGTGCAGGCCGAGAGCGCCGACCAGCAGAGCAACTCGGCGTCCGGCCCCGGGAGTTCCGGCCGCCCTGCACACAGCACGGCGGTCATCAGCGCGACGTCGGCGCGCAGTTCGCGGCGCAGCGCCGCCCGCCGGGCCGGCGGCAGCAGCCTGGCGTCGCGCTGCACCAGGGTGCCGAGCGGGCGGTGTCCGACCGCGACGGCGGCCAGCGCGGCGCCGAGGTCACCGGTGGTGCGGGCCCCGCGCAGCCCGCAGGCCAGCGCGTCCAGCCCCAGCCGGACGGCGCGGTCGAGCAGTTCGGGCTTGCCGCGGAAGTGCCGGTAGAGGGCGGGCGCGGTGATGCCGGCCCCGGCGGCGACCTCGGCCATGGAGACCTGGTGGTAGCCGCTGCGGTGGAACCGGTCGGCCGCCACGGCGAGGATCTGGGCGCGCCGCCCGGGCGGTCGTCGGACCACCATGGTGAGCCCCCCTCCCGCACTCCGGACTGCCGACCGAAGGCTAGCAAGGATTCACTTGAGGGCGCCGACCGCCGGTGACCAGCGGCCATTTCCGGAGCCGTCGACCCTGGACAGCCGAAGCTACCCGGGATTAACTTGTGAGGCCATCACCTGGCACGTTCAGCCCCCGCCGGCACCCGCAGCCGGTCACCACCGAAGGGAGCGCCGCCGTGCGCCGCACCGTGTTCGACGAGGACCACGAGGCCTTCCGGGAGACCATCCGGGACTTCATCGCCAACGAGGTCGTCCCGGTCTACGAGAGCTGGGAGGCCGACGGCCACCCGCCGCGCGACTTCTACCGGCAGCTCGGCGCGCTCGGCGTCTTCGGCATCGAGGTGCCGGAGGAGTACGGCGGCGCGGGCGAGAGCGGCTTCAAGTACCAGACGGTGATCACCGAGGAGACCGCCCGGGCGGGCGTGAGCTTCGGCTCCTCGGGCGTGCACACCGCGCTGGTCCTGCCCTACCTGCTGGAGTACGCCAC
This sequence comes from Kitasatospora sp. NPDC098663, assembly GCF_044760075.1. NCBI lineage: Bacteria > Bacillati > Actinomycetota > Actinomycetes > Kitasatosporales > Streptomycetaceae > Kitasatospora > Kitasatospora sp. NPDC098663. Next base: position 228,330 of record NZ_JBIWAP010000007.1, read on the forward strand.
CGAGGAGCAGAAGCGGCGCTGGCTGCCCGGCTTCGTCTCCGGCGACATCATGACCGCCATCGCGATGACCGAGCCGGGCGCCGGCTCCGACCTCGCGGGCATCGCCACCACCGCGAAGCTCTCCGAGGACGGCACCCACTACGTCCTGAACGGCGCCAAGACCTTCATCACCGGCGGCGTGCTGGCCGACCTCGTCCTGGTGGTCTGCCGCACCGCCCCGTACGACCCGGACAACCGCCGGGCCGGCCTGTCCATCCTCTGCGTGGACACCGCGTCCCCCGGCTACACGGTCGGCCGCAAGCTGCAGAAGATCGGCCTGCGCACCTCGGACACCGCCGAACTGGCGTTCAGCGACGTCAAGGTGCCGGTGGAGAACCTGCTCGGCGAGGAGGGCCGGGCCTTCTCCTACCTGACCCACAACCTGGTGCAGGAGCGGCTGGCGATCGCCGTCAGCGCGTACGCGTCGGCGGCCGCGGCGGTGCGGTTCGCGCTCCAGTACGTCAAGGACCGCAAGGTGTTCGGCAAGGCGGTGGCCGAGTTCCAGAACACCAAGTTCACCCTGGCCGACTGCGAGGCCCAGGTGGTGGCGCAGCAGTCGATGGTGGACCGCGCGCTGGAGCTGTACCAGCAGGGGGAGCTGACCGTCGCCGACGCGGCCGCCACGAAGCTGTTCTGCACCGAGTCGGCCTCCACCGTCATCGACAAGTGCCTTCAGCTGCACGGCGGTTACGGCTACATCCTGGAGTACCCGATCGCCCGGCTCTACACCGACAACCGGGTGTTCCGGATCTACGGCGGCACCAGCGAGGTCATGCGCAGCATCATCGCCAAGTCGCTCGGCCTGTAGGCGGGGCAGGCGGGCCCACAGCCGCGGCGGGCCGCACCCCCATGGCGGCCCGCCGCACCCGGACGGGCGCACTCGGGCGGGCGCACTCGGGCGGGCGCACTCGGGCGGGCGCGCGGGTGCGGCTCAGGTGGACGGGTGCGCTCAGTTGGGCGAACCGTGCTCCGCGCGCCAGGCCTCCCAGCCCGCGCTGGACGCCACCTTCGCCTCGCGCAGCGCCCTCTGGGCGAACGCGGCCGGCGCGGTCTCCAGGCTGCGCACCCAGCTGCGGCCGGCCGTGGCCAGCGCCGCGCACACCATCGCCGCCCCGGCCACGCCGAGCACGGCGCCGATACCGGTGAGCAGCGCGCCGCCGGCCAGCAGCGAGCGGTTGACCTGGAACCCGCCGGAGACTGTCTCGTTCATCGCCATGCCTCCACGATGCGGGCACTCGCCGGGGGCTGCACGTCGAACGGCTCCGGGTGCGCGAGCCGGGCGCGTCCGCGAACCTGGGCACACGGCGCCGGTCCGGGCGCCCGCGGTCGGCCCGGCACGCCGGGTTCAGGAGGACGCGCGATGCCCGATCTCGAACAGCTCGCCGTGGAGCACGTCGCCCGGGCGGCCGAGAGCCCGCACGGGCGCAGCGCCCACCTGGTGCTCCACGACGGCGTCCTGCGGCAGACCGTGATCGCGCTGACCGCGGGCACCTCGCTGGACGAGCACACCCCGCCGACCGCCGGCAGCATCCAGGTGCTGCGCGGCCGGGTCTCGCTGACCATCGCCGGCCGGCGCCAGGAGCTGCCGGTCGGACGGCTGGAGCCGGTGCCCCAGGAGCGGCACGGGCTGCTGGCCCACGTCGACTCGGTGGTGCTGCTGACGGTGGTCACCGCCTAGCGGGGCGGCAGCCGTCGCGAGCGGTCGACGGCCGGCCGTCGTCAGCGGGCGGTGGCGGGCGGTGACGGCACCGCGGGGCCGAACACGCTCGCGCCGACCAGCCGCAGCCCGCGCAGGAAGTCCCGCCCGTTCGGCGCCAGTTCGGGGGCGGCCAGCCACTGGGCGGCGTACCCGGCCAGCAGGGTCTGGTAGAAGGAGCCGCGGACGACCTCCTCCTCGGTGTCCGGCACTTCGGGCAGCCCCTGGAACAGCGCGGCGAGACCGAGCCGGCCCTCCTTCTGCGCCTCCGCGAACGCGTGCGCCAGCTCGGGCGCGTGCGCGGCCTGGGCGAGCGCCTCGAACTGGGCCGCCCAGAGCCCGCGGTGCTCGGTGAAGACGCTCCTGAGGCCGTCCCAGACCGCGACGAAGCGCTCCTCCGGGTCGTCGGACACCTGGTTGGCGGCGTACACCACCGCTCCCAGGGCCGTCCCCATCTCCCCGATCGCCTCGATCATCGCCGCGTTGAGCAGCGCGTCCTTCGAACCGAAGTGGTAGCCGATCGCGGCCAGGCTGACGCCCGAGGCGGTCGCGACGTCACGGGCGGTGGTGCGCCCGTACCCCTTCTCGTACAGGCAGCGCTTGGCGCCGGCCATCAGGTCTTCGCGGTTTCCCATGACCCGATCCTACGGAAGGACTGCACAGATGTCTTGCACGAATGTCTTGCACGAGCGATTTACACATACGTACTAGACAGATGTCTGACACGCCCGTACCGTCTTCCCCATGACCGCAACCACCGGCCGCGCAGGCCGTCGCGAATGGACCGGCCTGGCCGTCCTCCTGCTCCCGACCCTCGTTCTCGCCATGGACATGGGCGTGCTCTTCTTCGCCGTCCCCTTCATCTCCACCACGCTGGCGCCCAGCGGCACCCAGCAGCTGTGGATCATGGACGTGTACTCGTTCCTGCTCGCCGGGCTGCTCATCACCATGGGCTCGCTGGGGGACCGGATCGGCCGCCGCCGGCTGCTGATGATCGGCGCCGCCGGCTTCATCGGCGCCTCGCTGCTGGCCGCCCGGGCCGACACCGCCGGCCAGCTGATCGCCGCCCGCGCCCTGCTCGGCGTCGCCGGGGCCACCGTGATGCCCTCGACGCTCGCGCTGATCCGCAACATGTTCCACGACCCCAAGCAGCGGCAGATCGCCCTCGGCGCCTGGGGCGGCGTCCTCACCGCCGGCGCCACCCTCGGCCCGGTCGCCGGCGGCCTGCTGCTCGACCACTTCTGGTGGGGCTCCGCGTTCCTGATCGCCGTCCCGGTGATGGCCCTGGTGCTGCTCACCGCGCCCGTCCTGCTCCCCGAGTACCGCTCCACCGCCCGCACCGGCCGCTTCGACCTGCCCGGCGCCGCGCTCTCGATGGCCGCGATCCTGCCGCTGGTCTACGGCGTCAAGACCCTCGCCGTGGACGGCTGGAGCCCGCTGCCCGCCCTCGCCGTCCCGGTCGGCCTGCTGCTGGCCGCCGCGTTCGTCCGGCGCCAGCGCACCGCCGCCGACCCGCTGATCGACCTCGGCCTGTTCCGGATCCGCACCTTCAGCGGCGCGATCAGCGTCAACACCATCGCGATGTTCGCGATGATGGGCTTCTCCCTCTTCACCTCGCAGTACCTGCAGCTGGTCAAGGGCATGAGCCCGCTCACCGCCTCGCTCTGGTCGCTGGTGCCCAGCGTCGGCGTCGGCGCGGCCGTCGGCACCAGCTCGGCGCTGGCCGGCAAGGTCCGTCCGGCGGCCCTGATGGGCGGCGGGTTCCTGGTCGGAGCGGCGGGCTTCGCGATGATGACGCAGGTCGGCGCGCACTCCCCGCTGGCGCTCATCCTCGTCGCGGCGGGCGTCCTCGCCGCCGGCACCGTCGGCACCATGACCATGACCGCCGAAATGGTCGTCTCCGCCGCCCCCGCCGAGCAGGCCGGCGCCGCCTCCGCCACCTCCGAGACCGCCGTCGAACTCGGCAGCTCGCTCGGCATCGCCCTGCTCGGCGCGGCCGGCGCCGCCGTCTACCGCCACCAGCTGGACGGCGCCCTCCCGGCAGGCCTCGACGGCGAGGCCGCCCGGGCCGCCCAGGACACCCTCGGCGGCGCGGTCACCGTCGCCGGCCACCTGCCCGGCCGGATCGGCACGGACCTGCTGGAGACCGCCCGGGCCGCCTTCACCGACGGCCTGCACGTCGCCGCGGTGGTCGGCCTGGTCTTCGCCCTCGGCGCCGCCCTGCTGGCCTACCGCCTGATGCGCCACCTCCCCGCCGCCGCCCCGGCCCCCGAGGCCGCAGCCGAGGCCGTCACCGTCTGACCCACCCGGCCCGGTCCACGCGAGTCATCGAGAGCCCCCGCCCCCTCGGGCGGGGGCTCTGCGCCGTTCCCGCCGGCCCTACCGGTGCCGGTGGACCTCACGACGGTTGCCGACCGCCATGACCCAGACGATCAGCACCCCGTCCTCGACGGTGTACAGCACCCGGTAGTCCCCCACCCTCAGCCGCCACCGGGCTTGGTGCCCCTGGAGCGGCTTGATGTCGAAGCCCGAGGTGTCGCCGACGTCCAGCGCCTTCTGCAACTCTGCGAGGCGGTGCAGGATGCGGACAGCGTCCGGCCTGGGCACCTTGAGAAGATCCCGTTGCGCGCCAGGACTGAACCGCGTGACATACCCCATCGCGCTCAGCCGTGGTGTTCGCGGAGCATGGCGGCCATTTCCTCCAGCGACACGGAGCCTTCGAGGCCCTCTGCCTCCGCCTCGTCCGCAAGGCGGTTCAGCCACTCGTCCTCGGCCTGCTCGGCGACTTCCCGCAGACGCTGGTACTCAGCGATGTCGATCACCACCGCCTCCTGCCGACCGCGCCTCGTGATGATCGTCGGAGTCTCGTCACGTCGGGCCCGGTCGATCACATCCGCGAGATGGCTCCGGACCTCGGCCATCGACTCGATCACTGGCTCGCTCATGACGCCAATGTAGCAGTTGTACATCTGTTACTTATCGAGTCCGGCGGGCGGGAGGGTCCACCTGGGGGTGGAGGGCGGGGCATCCACCCCCGGGGGCGTGCACCAGCGGCCCCCGGGGAGGACCGTGAAGGGGTACCTGGCCCGTCCCTCCTCTTCGCCGGGAGCCGCCGTATGCCCCTGACCACCCTGCTCTCCCTCCTCGGCCTGCTCTGCTGGGTCGGCTACGAGCTGATGCTGCGCCGCCGCGAGGACTCCGCCGCCGGCACCTGGCGCGCGGACGACCGCGACCGCGGCTCGACCCGGCTGCTGCTCGCCTGCTACGCCGCCGCGGTGCTGGTCGTGGTGCTGTTCGGCCGCGCCGGGATCGGCGAACTGCCGCCCTGGGCCCGCTGGTCCGGGATCGCGCTGATCGCCGCCGGGCTGGCCCTGCGGGCCTGGGGCATGCGCACCCTGGGCCGCTACTACACCCGCACCCTGCGCACCGTGGACACCCAGCGCGTCGTCCGCAGCGGCCCGTACCGGCAGATCCGCCACCCCGGCTACGCCGGCAGTCTGCTGGTCTGGACGGGCTACGCGCTCGGCCTGGGCAGCTGGCCGGCGGCCCTGCTGGTGCCGGCGCTGCTGCTCGGCGCGTACGGCTGGCGGATCACCGCCGAGGAGCGGCTGCTGCTGGCCGCTTTCGGGCCGGAATACGCGGAATACCGGCGGACGTCGAAGCGACTCGTGCCCTTCGTGTACTGAGCCGCCGCCGATCGGGCGGTGGCCGGCTGCGGCCCCGGCGACGGAACGGAAGGGGCCGGAGGGACGGGTGCTGCGCGGCGCGGTGCCGTGCGGGCCGGTCACGGGTGCGCGAGCCGGACCGGGCCGGCTGCGGCCCCCGCCGCGGGCGCTCGCGTTCCGCTCGAACGGCACCTGCTTTTTGGCCAGCGTTTCCCGGCCGGTGTATCCGTTCGCCGTCGTCGCCAGGCATACTGGCCAGCACGGGCGCTCGCCCACCCTTGACTCTAGACAAGAAGGGACCGGTGGCCAGGGATGCTGCGGAACGGTCTTGAGCCCTGGCACCTCCTGGTGGTGCTGGCGATCGTCATCCTGCTGTTCGGGTCGAAGAAGCTGCCGGAGATGGCCCGCGGCCTCGGCAAGTCGATGCGCATCCTGAAGGCGGAGACGAAGGCGCTGCGCGAGGACGAGGCCCCGGCGGCGGACGCCGCGCAGAGCGCCGGCACCGCGCAGAGCACCGCCGCCCCGCAGCCGGCCGCCACGACCCCGCCGGCCGTCACGCCGACCAACGTGACCAAGGCCACCGAGACGAAGCGGCCCGAGACGGCCGTCTGAGTCCCGCTCTCCTCCGGAAGCCCCCGGTACCGTCCGATGACGGTGCCGGGGGCTTCTGCTGCATCCGGGCTGCTCACGGCCCTCCCGACTGGCCGTCCGATCTGATCCGTTATCTCCTGGTATGCACCCACCGGAGGAACGGAGTCGCGGCATGCCCACCGACGAACCGGGCGACGAGCCGCCCGCCAGACCACCCGCCGGACCACCCGCCGGACCGCCGGGCGAGCCCCCCGGCGAACCGCCTGCCGGATCGCCCGACGAGCTGGCCGACCTGCGGGCCCGGCTGAGCGCCGCCGAGGCCCACCAGGCGCAGCTCACCCGACAGTTGGCGACCCGTCCGGACCGCCACCGGGTGCGCTCCCTCTTCGCCGTCCTGCTGATCCTGCTGGCCTGCGTGCTGACCCCGCTGAGCGCCGTCGCGGTGTGGGCGAGGTCGGAGATCGGCGACACCGACCGGTACGTCGCGACCATGGCCCCGCTGGCCAGGGACCCTGCGGTCAGGGCGGCCGTCACCAACCGGGTCACCGACGAGGTCGTGGCGCGGATCCCGGTCGACTCGCTGCTCGACACCATCGCCCCCGACGACCGGCCCAAGCTCGGCGCGCTGCTGAACGGCATCGGCCAGGCCCTCACCGACGGGCTCACCGGCTTCGTCCGCAACCAGGTCCAGCGGGTGGTGGACAGCGACGCCTTCGCGACCCTCTGGACGGACGTCAACCGGCAGGCGCACACCGCGATCGACCGGATGCTGACCGGGCAGGGCGGCGGCGCCGTCGAGGTCAGGAACGACACCGTGGTGCTCGACCTCGCCCCGGTGATCGCCCGGGTGAAGACCGCACTGGTCGACAACGGGCTCGCGCCGGCCGCGAGGATCCCGGAGATCCACACCTCGTTCACGCTGGTGCAGTCCGACGCCATCCCCAAGGTCCGCACCGGCCTGCGGCTGCTGGACCTGGCCGGCTTCTGGATGCCGGTGCTCACGCTGGTCTGCGCGGTCGGCGGGGTGCTGCTCGCGGTCCGGCGGCGCCGGGCGGTGGTCACGGCGGCGCTGGGGATGGCCGCCGGGGCGCTGCTGCTGGGCATCGGGCTGAGCGTGTTCCGGGCCGTCTACCTGGACGGGCTCCCCGCCGGGGTGGACCAGGCGGCCGCCCAGGCGGTGTACGACGCGCTGGTGCGCTACCTGCGCTCCGCCGTCCGGGTGGTGATCGCGCTCGGCCTGGTCGTCGCGCTCGGCGCCTGGATCAGCGGCGGCGGCCGCTGGGCCCGCACCGCGCGCGGCGGCTGGCACGCGGGGCTCGGCGCGGCCCGGAGCACCGCCGAACGGGCCGGGCTGCGGCTCGGGCCGGTCGGGCGGTTCGTCCACCGCTGGAAGGCCTGGCTGGGCTGGGCGGCGGTCGCGGTCGCGGCGCTGGTGTTCGTGCTGTGGAGCTATCCGACGGTGCTGGTGACGCTCTGCCTGGCGCTCGCGCTGGTCGCCGTCCTGGCCCTGCTGGAGCTGCTGGACGAACCCGGCCGACCGGACGGAGGAGCCCCGGCCTCCGCCTGAGGGGCGGTCGGCGGCGGCCGGTGCCGCGGCCGCCGACACGCCCCCGGACGGCGCAGCCCGGGACGCGGCCGGCCCGGCGCGGCCGCAGGCTGGACGCGATGTCCGGAAGCCAGCCACCACCACCGCAAGGCCGGGTCGACCCGCGGTCCGCGCTCTGGCTGCTGGGCGCCTGCACCGCGCTGATCCTCGCGTACTGGGCCCTCCCCCTGCGCCTGCTCGGCTACCGCCACCCCGTCCTCAGCTGGTTCGTGTTCGTCGCCGCGCTGGTCGGCCTGACCGGCCTGCTGCTGGCGAAGACCACCGCCGTGCTGCGGGGCGACGCGAAACGCCCGGTGGTCTGGCTGACCTTCCTGATCTTCCTCGCGATGACCATCTTCGCCGCGACCTACTACGTCATGGCCGCCCGTCCGGGTGAGTTCGAGGGGCTGGTCACCCGGCTCGACGCCCTGTACTTCACCGTCGTCACCCTGGCCACCGTCGGCTACGGCGACATCACCCCGGCCGGGCAGGCGCCCCGCCTCGTGGTGATCCTCCAGCTCGGGTACACCTTCGTCTTCCTCGCCACGGCGGCGGGGACGCTGTCGCGGGCGATCCGGGCGAACGTCGAGACCCGGAGCCACCGCAAGCCGTGACGTCGTCCACAGGCTGTGGACGGCCGCGCCCGATCGGTCAGGATTCGAGAAGCACGCCCGCGCGGCCACACCTAGCATCGGCGCCATGGACATCACCATTCACACCAGCGTCCTCCCGCACGACGACCCGGACGCGTCCCTGGCCTTCTACCGCGACGTCCTCGGCTTCGAGGTCCGCGGCGACGTCGGGCAGGGCAGGATGCGCTGGATCACCGTCGGGCCGGCCGGCCAGCCCGACACCTCCATCCTCCTGGCGCCGCCGGCCGTCGACCCCGGGGTCACCGAGGACGAGCGCCGCACCATCGCCGAGATGATGGCCAAGGGCACCTACGGCTGGATCCTGCTGGCCACCCGGGACCTCGACGGCACCTTCCGGGCGGTGCGGGCCGGCGGCGCCGAGGTCGTCCAGGAGCCGACCGAGCAGCCGTACGGCATGCGCGACTGCGCCTTCCGCGACCCCGCCGGCAACCTGATCCGCATCCAGGAACTGCGCTGAGCCGTCCGGCCGCGCGCCGAACCGCCGCGCCGGCGTCGGACCGGACCTGAGGCCCGGCGTCACCAGTCCTGGTTGTCGGCGGCCGTGGCGTGCAGGGTGATCAGCAGGGCGCCGAGGCGGGCGTTCCAGTTGGCGTAGGTGGGGCCGTCGATGGCGTGCTTCTTGGCCAGGTCGCGGATCACCTTCTGGGCGTCCTTGAGCTCCTGGGCCGCGTCGTCCGGATTGCCCTCGTTGAGGCGGGCGGAGGCGTCGTCGAGGATGCGCAGCAGCTGCGCCTGGCGGTCGTGCTCCTTGCCCCCGACCGGGGCCTGGACGACGGCCTGGCGGAAGGCGTTGAGCTGGAGGGCCGCCCCCTGGTTGCCGGGGACGCCGGGATTGGGGGCCGTGGGGAGGCCGGCCGGGGTGGTGGGGGCCGCGGTGGTGGGGGCCGCGGTGGTGGGTGTCGGGGTCGCCGCGGGGGTGGACGGGCGGGCCGGGGTGCTGGGCGCGGCGGCCGGGGTACTGGGGGCCGTGGCCGCCGGCGGCTTGGTGGTGGCGGGGGCGGCGGCGTTGCCGGCGGGCTCGTCCAGGGCGGCGACGGCCAGGGCGGTGACACCGGCGAGTCCGGCCACGCCCAGTACGCCGAGGACGAGGGGCCTGCTGCGGCGGCGGTTGCGGCCGGCGGGCGCGGGCGGGCCCTGCCGGACGGGCGCCATCAGCGAAGTGGCCGGCGGGGCCGGCGGGACGGGTGCCATCAGCGAGGTGACGGCCGGGGCCTGCGGCGGCAGCAGGGTGGTGTGCTGCTGGTTGGGGTTCACCGGCCTCACGGGCGGCAGCAGTTGGGTGGCGGCGGCGGTGGCGAGGAGTTCCGCCGTCGGGTCGCCGACCGCCAACCCGGGGATGGTGGAGAGGAGTTCCGCCCGCGCCGCGACGGCGTCGGCCGGTCGGTCGCCGGGGTTCTTGGCGAGCAGGCGCAGCACGGCCGCGTCCAGCGCGGGCGGCAGGCCGGGGCGGCGGTAGGACGGCGGCAGGGGCTGCTCGCTGACGTGCTTGAAGGCGATCGCCACCGGGGTCTCGGCGGTGAACGGGGTCTCGCCGGTGAGCATTTCGGTGAGCACGCAGCCGACCGCGTAGAGGTCGGTGCGGCCGTCCAGGGCCGAGGCGGTGGCCTGCTCGGGCGACAGGTAGGCGGCCGTACCGAGCACGCTCGCGGTCTGGGTCAGGTTGCTGGACGAACCGGCCCGGGCGATGCCGAAGTCGACGACCTTCACCCCGCCGTCGTCGGTGATCATGATGTTGCCGGGTTTGATGTCCCGGTGGACCAGTCCGGCCGCGTGCGCGACCGCCAGCGCCTCGCAGACCGCCGCCGCGATGCCGACGGCGCGTTCCACCGGCAGGCCCGGCTGCTGCACCAGCACGGCGGCGAGCGAACGGCCGTGGACGAGCTCCATGACGATGAACGGCGTGCCCTGGTCGACGCCCGAGTCGAAGACCATGACGATCCTCGGGTGCACCAGCATCGCCGCGTGCTGCGCCTCGCGGCTGAACCGCTCGGCGAAGCGGGGGTCGTCGGCGAGTCCCCCGTTGAGGACCTTGACGGCGACCTGGCGGCCCAGCACGTGGTCCAGCCCGCGCCAGACGGTGGCCATGCCGCCGACGCCGAGTATCTCGACGAGTTCGTAACGCCCGTTCAGCGCCCGTCCGATCACCTGGAACTCCCCTCACGTGCCGTGCCCGGTGTTCCGGACCGCCTCGTGCACCTGTGCACGATAGCCGCACCGCCGGACCGCACCGCCGGGGGCGGGGAGGCGGTCGGGGGACCGGGCAGCGGTCCCCCGGCCGCCGGCGCGGGGGTGCGACCCGCCCTGACTGCGGGAGGGCGGGCCGCACGTTCCAGGCCGACCGGGCCGGCGGCGCGTCCGGGGTGAGCGCCTGCCGGGCCGGCCAGGGCCGACCGGGCGGCCGGGCGGCACGGGGAGCCGACCGGCCACCCGGGGTCTTCGGGTGGTACTGACGAGCGGTACTGCGGGTACTGCCGGTGGTGCGGTCCGGGTGGGCGGCGAGCCCGGGGGGAGTCGCTCGCCGCCCACCCGGAGTTCCTGGGTTACCTCCGGCCCGACTGGCTGTCGTCGGAACGGTCGGTCCTGCTCGGGCGGACGTCGGGCAGGGGTGGCGCGGACGGCGGCGCCGGGACGGTCACGCCGGACCGGCCGGGCCTGGTCCCGTTGCCGCCGTCGCCCTTGTCCTGGCCGTTGCCGTTGCCGTTGTCCTTGCCGTTGCCCTTGTCCTTGTTCTTGCTCTTGTCCTGACCGTTGCCCCGGCCGTCCTCGGCGTTCCCGCTCCCCCTGCCCGCGCCCGCACCGGGGCCGGGGGTGGTGCGGCCGGGATCGTGGGGCTGCGCGGCGGCACCCGGGTGGTCGTCGTCCTCGTCGCCGAGCACCTCCGCGCAGTAGTCCGCCACCTTCTCCGCCCCGCCGGCCGCCGCGATCAGCGGGCCGAACCGCGGCTCGGTGGCCGGTGAGCGTTCGCCCCGGCCCGGCCAGTCGGCGAAGCCGTGGCAGAGGGCGACCAGTCCGGGCGCGAGCGGCCGGGCGCCGTGCCCCTCCGTGTCGCCGTCGCCGTCGGTATCGGCGGAGGGGGTGCCGGGCTTCGGGGCGGTGGACGGCCCGACCAACTGCGGGCCGCCCGAGGCGGAGCCGCCGCCGGAGGGGCGGACGGGCGGGGTGCCGGGCGCGGCACTGTCGGGCGAGGTGTCGGACGAACCGGCCGACGCATCGGCGGACGCATCGGCGGACGCGGTGCCGGGCGCACTGCCGGAGGGCCCGCCCGCGGCGGCGAGCGCGTGCTCGGGTGCGCCGGACCCTCCGCCCAGCGGGGACGGCAGGTTGCCGGTGCCGGCGGCGACCGCGACCCCGCACAGCGCGGTGGCGCCGAGCACGGCGGCAGTGGCCTTCGTGCTGAAGGCCCTGGCCAGCGCGGCGGTTGCCATCGATCGTCTCCGGACGGGTGTGGTCACTACGGGGTCGGGCGTGAGACGCGCCTCCCGGAACGCGGTCAGGGCGGCCTGCTCCCCGGCCAGTTCGTCGGCCGTCGCCGGGGCGGCGGCCGCGGCGAGGATCCGGGCGAGCGGCCCGGGACCGCCGTCCGGTCCGGTGAGCGAGGCGTCCTGCCCGGCCGGCGGGCCGCCCACGGCACCGCCGAGCAGATGCTCGGCAGCGTCACGGTCGATCCGACGGGATCGGTTGGTGCTCATCTCATGTCCTTCAGCGTCGCGGCCCGGCGTTCTGTCACACCTTGCGGAGAACTTTTTCCCGCAGGCTTTCCCGCGGGTTTCCCCGCGGGCTTCCCGGCGACCTTGCCCGCGGTTTCCTCGACGGGTTCCTCGACGGGTTCCTCGGTACGACGCCGACCGGGCCGGCCGGGCCGCCGCACGGCCGGTTCGGCCTCGCGCGCGGTGGGGATCCCCACCCCGGCCGCGAAGGACTGCTCCAGCAGCGTGGCCAGTTTCCGCAGCCCCCGGTGGGCGGCCATCCGGACGCTGCCGGCCCGCTTGCCGAGCACCCGGGCGGCGCTCTCGGCGTCCAGTTCCATGACCACCCGCAGCAGGACGGCCTCGGCCTGGTCGCGCGGCAGCCGGGAGATCAGCGCCAGCGCGTCGGCGGTGCCGACGGTGGCCAGCGCGGCGCCCGCGGTGTCGTCCCCGGCGGCCAGCCCGGCCAGGTACTCGAAGGGCAGGTCGGCGACCGGGCGGCGGCGCCGGGCGCGCAGGTGGTCGAGCGCGCGGTGGCGCGCGACGGTGGCGGCCCAGCCGCGGAAGCCGTCCCCGTCACCGGAGAAGCCGCCCAGGTCGCGGGCGATCTGCAGCCAGGTCTCGGAGGCGATGTCCTCGGCGTCCTGGGCGTCCTCGGGACGGCCGCCGACCAGGACCCGCAGGTAGCGCAGCAGGCCGGGCTGGACGGTCCGGAACAGCAGCCGGAACGCCTCGTCGTCCCCGGCCTGGGCGGCCCGGACGGCCTCGGTCAGATCGGCGGGAGCGGGGGCCCGGCCCGCTGGCGGGCCGACGGAAGGGACTGGTCCGGACCGGCCGACGGGGCTGCCGGTGCCCGCTCCGGGGCGCTCTGCACTCTGCACCCGCCACATCATGGGCCATCCGGGCGAACGCGGCCCCGCGAGCCGGGAGAAGTCGCAGGTCGGAGCGACTGTCACGGCCCGCCCCATGACAGCTGTCACGCGGATCCCGCAACGGACGACACTGCTCTGACGGAGGGTCGGACGGAAACACTGGAGGCACGACGCGGGCAGCGGCCCGCGGCCACCAGCAGGGAAGGAACCCGCCGTGAACCGGACCGTCACCATCACCGCCGCGACCACCGCCGAGGCCGGCGCCACCCCGAACCCGTCGGCCTCGGGGCTCCGCCCGCTCGCCATCGACGTGGTCGCCCCGCTGGCCGGCTACTACCTGCTGCACTCGGTCTGCGACCTGAGCGTGTTCGCCGCCCTGGCGTGGAGCAGCGCCATCCCGGCCGCCCGGACCGTGCTCGGCCTGCTGCGCGAGCGCAGGCTCAACCTGTGGGCCGCGCTGATGCTGGTCGTGAACCTGGCGGGTCTGGCGCTCACCTTCGTCACCGGCGACGCCCGGCTGATGATCGCCAAGGACGGCGGGCTGAGCGGCACCGTGGCGCTGGCCATCCTGTTCTCGGCGCTGGTCGGCCGGTCGGTGATGACCCCGGTGCTGATGCCCTTCCTCACCAAGGGCAAGCACGACCGGGCCGCCGCCTGGCAGCGGCTGGTCGAGGGCCGGGCGGCCGGCTCCCGGGCCTTCCAGCGCCACGAGCGGGTGTTCGCGGGCGTCTGGGGCACCGCGCTGCTGGCCGACTGCGTCGCCCGGGTGGTCGGCGCCTTCACCCTGCCGGTGGCGACCATGGCCTGGCTGTCCACCACGTTCGCGATCGCCGCGATCGCGGCCGGCGCGGTGCTCGGTCGGATCGCGGCCGAGCCGATGGAGAAGCTGGTCGCGGCCGAGACCGAAGCCCCGACCGCCGCCTGACGCCGCCTGACCTCGCCTGCCGCCCACCTGCCGCCCGGGGGAGCACCACCGCCCCCGGACGGCGCCCGTACCGGCCGCAACGCCGGGTGTCGGCGATCCGAACGGCACGGAACCATCCGGATCTCCCGCGAGTCCTTCATAACGAGGGGGTAACGGGACCCCCGGTCGAGGAAACGGGGCCCCCATGAACCGGACGCACGCGCTGACCACCACCGAGGACCGCACCCTCGTGTGGGACGGCTGCCTGAACGTCCGCGACCTGGGCGGACTGCCCACCGCCTCCGGCCGGCCCACCGCCCGCGGGGCGATAGTCCGGGCGGACAACCTGGACCGCCTCACCGCCGAGGGCCGGGACGCCCTCCTCGACCACGGTGTCCGCACCGTGGTCGACCTGCGCAACGCCGAGGAGTACAAGCCGCTCCTCCCGCTCCCCGAGGGCGTCGAGCTGATCCGCGTCCCGCTGGACGAACTCGCCGGCCCCGCCTGGTGGGAGGCCTACGGCCGGCTGGACGGCACCCCGCTCGCGCTCCGCCCCTACCTGGACCACTGCCCGCACGCCGCCGCCGCGCTGATCGCCGCCATCGCCGGGGCCCGACCCGGCGGCCTGGTCGTGCACTGCGGCGCCGGCCGCGACCGCACCGGCCTGGCGGCCCTGCTGCTGCTCGCCCTGGCCGGCGTCGAACGGGCCGCGATCGTCGAGGACTACCAGCTCAGCGGCCCCAACGTCCGCCCGCTGTACGGGATGCTGGGCCTGCCGGACCAGTACCACCGGATCGACGCGGTGCTCGCCGAGGCCGGCACCACCGCCGAAGCCGCCCTGGCGGACGCGCTGGAGGGCCTTGACCCGGCGGGCTACCTGCTCGCCGCCGGGGCCACCCCCGCCGAGGTCGCCGCCGTCCGAGCCCGGCTGCTGCCCGCCGCGTAACGGCCACCGGCCGGGCCGGCTCCCGCAACTCGACCACCCGGGGCTCGATTTCGCGAGGCGGCCCGGCCCCGGGCAGGGCCAGGACCCGCGGCCCGCCCGTCGGAGGCCTCCGTTCCGCAGGGTCGCCGAGGACTACTCGCGCATATCGTCAACCGACGGTTGACGACCCAGGATCGACAACCTACGGTTGACGCATGGAGAATCCCGTCGTTCCCAACACCACTCCGCTGCGCCTCGACGACCTGATCGCCGCGATCAAGAAGGTCCACCCCGACGCGCTCGACCAGTTGTCCGACGCGGTCATCGCCGCCGACCACCTCGGCGACCTCGCCGACCACCTGATCGGCCACTTCGTCGACCAGGCCCGGCGCTCCGGCGCCTCCTGGACCGACATCGGCCGCAGCATGGGCGTCAGCAAGCAGGCCGCCCAGAAGCGGTTCGTCCCCAAGGACCCGGGCACCCCCGCCGACCTCGACCCCAGCCAGGGCTTCGCCCGGTTCACCGACCGGGCCCGGAACGTCGTGATGGCCTCGCAGGAGGAGGCCAGGGCGGCCGGCAACGCCGAGATCACCGCCGAACACCTCCTGCTCGGCCTGCTCGCCGAACCGGAGGGCATCGGGCTCAAGGCGCTCGCCGCCCAGGGCGTCACCCCGGAGGCCGTCCGGGAGGCGACCGCCGCCGTCCTGCCGGCCGCCGCCGAGCAGGTGCCCGCGCTGATCCCGTACGACGCGCAGGGCAAGAAGGCGCTGGAACTGACCTTCCGTGAGGCGCTGAAGCTCGGGCACAACTTCGTCGGTACCGAGCACATCCTGCTCGCCCTGCTGGAGCTGGAGAACGGCTCGGGCGTGCTCGCCGGGCTCGGCGTCGAGAAGTCCGAGGCGGAGACCTTCGCCTCCGAGGCCGTCAAGGCCGTCATCGCCGCCCGGAACGCCGAGCAGGCGTGAGACGGGGACCGGCCCCGGGCGGAACTCCCGCCCGGGGCCGGCCGGTTGGACCGGGGCTGGACTCAGAAGCCGGAGACGGGCGTGGTGACGATCCGCACCCGGCCGTCGGCGGCCGCCTCCAGCGCCGCCCGCAGCCGGAGCGAGCGGGCCGGGCCCAGGAGTTCCAGCGCCTCCTCGACGGTGGCCCACTGGTGCCGGTCCAGTTCACCGGCCGGGACGGTCACGGGGGTGCCGTCCGGGACGGTGCCGAAGTCGAACATCAAGTGCTGCGCCGGGTGGTCGAGTTCGGCCGAGGGGTGGGTCCAGGAGACGGCCAGCAGCTCCCCGGTCGCCCGGACGATGCCGGTCTCCTCCAGCAGCTCCCGCGAGGCGCACTCCACCGGGCCCTCGCCGAGGTCGATCGTGCCGCCCGGGAACTGCCAGTACTCGCGGTACCCGGCCTTCACGATCAGGATCCGACCGGACTCGTCCCGCAGCAGGCAGCCCGCCGCCGCGTAGATCCTGGGCAGGGACGCCAACCATTCCTCGCGGGACTTCAAGGGCTCAGCCGTCACTGCGATCCTCCTGGGGCACGATGGTTCTGCACCGCCCACTCTGCCACCGACCCGCCCCGGGACGTCGGTTCAGCGCCGGGCGGCGAGGTGCTCGACCAGGCGGTCGAAGCTGGAGTCGAGACCGGCCCGGGCCTCCGGACCGCAGTACATCGCCGGCACCTCGGTCTGGTGCAGGACCACCTCGGTGCGGCCGTCGCCGAGGTCCTTGAAGGTCATCGTGGAGCGCAGGCCCACGCTCTCCTCGACCAGGGCGATCAGCTCGCCCGGGCGGATCCCGGTGATCTCGGCGCGCATCGGGTACTCGTCGCCGGTCGCGTCGATGATCATGGTGCTGTCGTAGCGCCCGCCCACCCGAGGCTCGATGGTGACGGTGTCCAGCTCGACGTGGGTGCCGACCGGGCCCCAGAAGCGGACGAACTGCTCGGGCTCGACGTAGGCGCGGAACACGGCGTCCGGGGCGGCCGGCAGCTCGCGGGTGATGGTCAGCTCGCCCAGGTTCTCGGTCATGGTGTCGTCCTTCGTGATCGCGGCGCCACGGTGGCGCTTTCACAGGAGTAGACCGAGGGCGCGACCGAAACTCATCGCTCCACTCGGAAGTTCTTCCGAGAGGTTGCGCCGGAGCCGATGAGCCCGAGCCCCCGGGCCGGTCCAAGCAGCATGGACACCACGCCGAAGCCCCCGACCGCCCCCGCCCTGACCTGTGACCTGGGCGCGCTGACCGCGCCCGACCTGGCCGTCGTCGACGCCCTCGCCCGGCTGCGGCTCGCCGCCGCGCGGCACGGGGTGGACGTGGTGCTGCTGAACACGAGCGGCCCGCTGCGGGAACTGCTCGCGTTCAGCGGGCTCGCGGCCCAGCTGCCGGGGGGCGTGGACCCCCTCGGCCTCCGGCGGCCCGGACAGGACCTACTCGGCGGCCAGCCGGGGCGGGAGGCCGAACAGCGGGAAGAGCACGTCGGTGTCCAGGAAGCTGGTGAACCCGGTGATCCGACCCGCTGACACCTCCAGCACGATCAGCGCCCACGGCTCGTACCCGCCCGCCGGGCTCGGCCGGTACTGGGCGAAGGCCGGAGCGCCGTTGGCCGTCACCGGGACCAGCCGGGAGCCGCGGCAGCCGTGGCCCGGGCCGAGCATCCAGGCCCGGATCTCGCCCCGCCCCCGCAGCCACATCGCGTACGGCGGCATGTTGAGCGTGACGTCCTCGTGCAGCAGCGCGGCGAGACCGTCCATGTCGTACGCCTCGAAGGCGCGGACGTAGCGGTCCAGCAGCGCGCGGTGGTCGGCGTCCAGCGCGGGGGCCGGGCGGGCGGCCGCGCCGTCCCCGGCGAGCACCGCGCGCGCCCGCTGCAGCGCGCTGTTCACCGAGGCCACCGTCACGCCGAGCAGTTCGGCCACCTCGGCGGCCTTCCAGCCGAGCACCTCGCGCAGGATCAGCACGGCCCGCTGCCGGGGCGCGAGGCGCTGCAGCACGGCGACGAAGGCCAGCTTCACCGACTCGCGCCGGGCCGCCACCTCGGCCGGGTCACCCGTCTCGGGCAGCACCCGGCCGTCCGGCGCGGGGCCGATCCACGTCACCTCGGGCAGTCGGGTGCCGCTCGCGGTGGCCACCGTCACCGGGCCGGCCAGGTCCATCGGGCGGGCCCGGCTGTTGCGGCCGTTCAGCGCGTCCAGGCACACGTTGGTGGCGATCCGGTACAGCCAGGAGCGCAGCGCGGCGCGGCCCTCGAAGCCGCGGTGGCCGCGCCAGGCGCGGACCATCGTCTCCTGCACCGCGTCCTCGGCCTCGAAGACCGAGCCGAGCATCCGGTAGCAGTAGCCCGTCAGCTCCGTCCGGTACCGCTCCAACTGGAGCTCGACCGGCTCCTCCGCGATCAGGTCGGCCATGGTGCGCCCCCGTCGTCCCGCCCCGTGCTGGTGAACGGCACGAAGGTACTCCAGCCCACCGACAACGCCCCGGCGCGCCCCCGCACCGACCGCGAACCACTCCGGACCTCGCCCCCGAGCACGCGGCGGGGGCGGGCGCCGGAACGCGGCGCCCGCCCCCGGACCCGGGACCGCTCAGTGGGCGGAGTGCTTCTCCGCGCCGCGGTGCCGGTGGCCCTTGAGCTCGGCGTGCATCGACGGGGCGGCGTGCCCCGCCGAGGCCGCCTGGTCGCGGCCGCCGTGCCGGAAGGCGTCGGGCGCGGCGTACCCGGCGGTGGCGGAGGACATGGCGTCGGCGCTCAGCACCGGCACCAGCCGGGTGGGCGCGGTCGCCATGCCGCGGCGCTCCAGCAGTTCCTGGGTGCCACGGCGGAGCTGGGCAGTGCTGCCCGGTGTTCGCCTGGTCATCATCGGCCTCCCTTCGGCGGTCACCGGCGGGACGGATGTCGACCGGAGGGGCCGGGGCCGCGCGGGCGTCATGTCCGGATTTTATCCGGGTTTCACCCGGATGCCACCGGAAACGGGCGACGCCCGGCCCGACCCGATCCGCGGGACGCGCCCCGCGCCGGGCCTCAGCCCATGACCTCGTGGACGAAGCACCAGCGCCAGTCCTCGCCCCGCTCGTACGAGCGGATCACCGGATGCGAGGTGTCGTGGAAGTGCGCGGTGGCGTGCCGCTGCGGCGAGAAGTCGCAGCAGCCGATGTGGCCGCAGTCCAGGCAGATCCGCAGGTGCACCCAGTCCCGGCGCCCCTGGGCCAGGCAGTCGGCGCAGCCGTCGGCCGGTGGGAGGGGCGCGATGTCCTGGGGGGCCGCGGCGAGGTCTTCGCAGGCACTCATGCCCGCAGGGTAGTGACGGCCCGGCCGGCCCCGGCCTCAAGACACGCCGCGCGCCCGGTCGGCCTTCCCGGCGCCAGGGTGGTCCTGCCGCACCCGGGAACGCGGATCCCGGGAGGGCCGCACCGGGGACGCACACGGCCCTGGGCGAACCCCCGCCCGCCCGCACACAGTTGTCGTCGTCAGCCCCACCACCCTCCCAGGCCCAGGAGCCACCGATGCGCTACCCCGCCCTCGCCGCCCGCACCGCCGTCGTCACCGGAGCCGCCAGCGGCATGGGCGCGGCCACCGCCCGCCTGCTCGCCGCCCACGGCGCCCGGGTCGCCCTGCTCGCCCGCCGCACCGACCGGCTCGACACCCTCGCGGCCGAGCTCACCGCCGCCGGCGGCCAGGCCCTCGCCGTCACCGCCGACATCACCGACCAGGCCTCCGTCGGCGCCGCCGCCGAGGCCGTCCACGACGCCTACGGCCGGGTCGACCTGGTGGTCAACAGCGCCGGCGTGATGCTGCCCAACCCCCTCACCGACGGCCGGACCGACGAGTGGACCCGCATGGTCGACACCAACCTCACCGGCGCCCTGCGGATCATCCACGCCTTCGCCGACGACCTCACCGCGGCCGCCGCCGACGGCCGGGCCGCCGACCTGGTCAACGTCTCCTCCATCGCCTCGCGCGTCGTCTTCCCCAACTACGCCGTGTACAGCGCCACCAAGGCCGCGCTCACCCAGCTGTCCGCCGCCCTGCGCTGCGAACTCAGCCCCCGCGACGTCCGGGTCAGCTCCATCGAGCCCGGCCTGACCGACACCGAACTCGGCGGCCACATCGACAACCCCGCCCTGCGCGAACAGCTCGGCGGCATGTTCGCGGCCATCCCCGCACTCACCGCGGACGACCTCGCCGACCTGATCGCCTACACCGTCAGCCGCCCCCGGCACGTCAACCTGAGCCACACGGTCGTCGTGCCGACCCGGCAGGCGTAGGGCCGCAGGGCCGGTCCCCGGACTCCCCCGATCCGGGCCGGCTTCCGGGCTCCGGCTCCACCATCAGGGGAGGCATGGGAGCATGCCACCCGTGGCGATCGTGACGGGGAGAACGAACGGCGACACCGGCGGTGGCGACACCGCCGGCACGCCCGCACCGGCGGACACCGGCATACCGGCGAGCGCCGGAGCCGACCGGGGCCCGGCCCGGGCGGTGTCCGAACCCGGCCGGATCCGGCAGCCCGTCGCCCTGATCCGGCTGCTCACCGGGCTCATCGCCATCGCCCTCACCCTGCTGCTCGCCGACTACGCCCGGGCCACCACCGGGGGCATCGCCGCCGACGTCGCCGAGGCCGCCGAACTGGTGCCCCGGCCGCTCGCCGGCCTCGCCGGCGGCCTCACCACCGCCGCCGTGCTGCTGGTGCCCGTCGTCCTCGCCGCCCGCCGCCTCCTCGGCCCCGACCGGCGACGCGCCCTCCAACAGGTCTCCGACGGTCTGCTCGCCGCCGTCCTCGCCTACGGCGCCACCCTGCTCCTCGACCTGTGGGCCGACGGCGTCGCCCCCGTCTCCCTGCTCGCCGCCCTCACCCAGGCCCTGCCGGGCGGCGTCCTCGGCCACACCGAACCCGTCTACGGCTACCTCGCGCCCGTCCTCGCCTTCATGACCGCCTCCGGCAACCGCGAACACCGGGCCCCCTGGGCCGTCCTCGCCCTCTCCGGCCTCGCCGGACTCGCCGGCGGGTACGCCACCCCCACCGCCCTGCTGCTCGGCCTGCTCATCGGCTGGACCGGCGCCCACGGCACCCTCTACGCCGTCGGCACCCCCGACCCGCTACCCAGGCCCGGCGAGATCCTCCGGGCCCTGCGCGAGAGCGGCCTGCGCCCCGCCGAGGCCCACCCCGCCGGGCCCGACCGCTACCTGGTCCGGCAAGCCGACGACCGGCCCGACCTCGACGTCCAGCTCCTCGACCGGCAGGCCGTCACCGCCGCCGCCGTCCAGCGCGCCTGGCGCCGTCTGCGGCTGCGCACCGCCCCCCACCCCCGGGCCCTGCGCTCCCCCCGCGCAGGCCTCGAACACGAGGCGCTCGTCACCTACGCCGCCCTCGCCGCCGGCGTCCGCACCCGCCGCATCGCCGCCACCGCCGGCCTCGGCCAGGACACCGCCCTCATCGCCTACGAACACCTCCCCGGACGCACCCTCGACCGGCTCCCCGACGACGAGATCACCGACGACCTGCTGGCCGACGCCTGGCGCCAGCTCGCCCGCCTCCAGCGCCGGGAGATCGCCCACCGGGCGCTCGTCCCGTCCTCCCTGCTGGTGGACGCGACCGGCGCGGTGCACCTGGTCGACTTCGCCGACGGCGACATCGCGGCCAGCGAACTCGTGCTGCGCTGCGACATCGCCCAGTTGCTCACCACCCTCGCCCTGCGGGCCGGCGCTGCCCGCTCCGTCCGCACCGCCGTCACCGTCCTCGGCGCCGACACCGTCGAGGCCGCCCTCCCCCTCCTCCAGCCGATCGCCCTCGCCCGCACCACCCGCCACGCCCTCAAGCGGACCGCCCGACCGACCTCCCCCGCCCGCACGGACGGCCCGGCAGGCCCCGGGCCGGACGAGGCCGCCGCCGGCGGGGGCGGGCTGCTGGAGGAGATCCGGGCGGAGGTGCTGCGGACCAGGCCGCAGGCGGAGGTGCGGCCGGTGCGGTTGGAGCGGCTGCGGCCGCGGACCCTGCTCGCGGTGGTGGGCGGGGTGGTGGCCGGGTGGCTGCTGATCCCCCAGCTGTTCGCGGCCGAGGACAACCCGATCGCGGCGGTGGCCGACGCCGATCCCGCGTGGCTGGCGCTGGCGCTGCTGGCGGCGGCGCTGAGCCACGTGACGGCGGCGATGGGGTTCGTCGGGTTCGTGCCGGAGCGGCTGGACTTCCGCAACGCGGTGCTGGCGCAGCTGGCCGGGGCGTTCGTGAAACTGGTGTCGCCCGGGGGTGTCGGCGGGATCGCGCTGAACACCCGGCTGTTGCAGCGGGCCGGGATCCCGACCGCGCAGGCGCTGTCCAGCGTCGGGGTGGGGCAGTTGATCGGCCTGGTGCTGCACCTGCTCCAGCTGGGCGCCTTCGTCTACCTGCTGGACCTGCAACCGGGCGGTTCGGAGCTGGACGCGCTGCCCGCCGTGGTGGGCGGGCTGGCGGGGGCGGCGGCGCTGCTGGCGGTGGTGTCGGCGGTGCCGCCGGCCCGGCGCTGGCTGGCCGCGCGGCTGCGGCCGCTGACCACCGAGGTGCTGCCGCGGCTGCTGGACCTGCTGCGCAGCCCGGCCCGGCTGGCGGTGGGCCTGACCGGGCAGCTGCTGGTGTCGATCTGCCTGATCGGCTGCCTGTACTGCTGCACCCGGGCGATCGGCCGGGAGCCGTCCTTCGCCTCGGTGGCGGTGGTGTTCCTGGTGGGCAACGCGGCGGGCAACGTGGCACCCACCCCGGGCGGAGCCGGCGCGGTGGACGGGGCGCTGATCGCGCTGCTGCAGCAGACCGCGTCGATGGAGAAGGGCGGCGCGCTGGCGGCGGTGGCGATGTACCGCCTGCTGACGCTGATCCTGCCGGTGCTGCCGGGCTGGGCGGCGATGACCTGGCTGCAGCGCCGCCGGGCGCTGTAGGGCCCCGCACGGCGCGCGCACACCGGACGGCGCCCCGGACCGGGCCCGGCCGCGGTTACTCGCGGTACTCGTCCTCGTCGAGCTGGACGACGCGGCTCTGCTCGGCGGCGTCGGCGACATCGGTGGCCGGGTCGGCTCCGACGGCCCGGCGTTCGGCCACCTCGTCGTACTCGTCGCCCTCGGTGGCCTCGTCGTCGGATTCGACGGTCTCGACGGCCTCGTCGATCAGGTAGTCCTCGTGATTCTGCGGCATGGCGTCCGTCCTCACTGTTCGGAGGCGCTGTCCGGAGGCTCCCACGGGCGCGGGGGCGGTACTGGCAGTATCCGTCGCCGGACGGCCGGGCGCGATCGCGCCGCGGCGGCCCCGCGGCGCCCGGGCCGCCGGCCGGCACGGAACGCGCCGCAGGCCACCGGGGGTACGATCGGTGCCGTACCAAGGGCTTACCCACACCCACCCGGTGGCCCCGAGGCCCATACGAACGACGGGGAAATCATGTCCGGCTCGCACTACTTCACCGGTGCACCCGAGGTCGCCAGCGAGCGCCGGCCGATCACGGTCTCCCTGCCGGACCTCACCCTCGAACTGACCACCGACACCGGAGTGTTCTCGCGCGGCCGGCTCGACCCGGGCACCCGGATCCTGCTGGAGCACGCCCCGCAGCCGCGGGTGCGCGGCCCGATCCTGGACGTCGGCTGCGGCTACGGCCCGATCGCGCTGACCTGGGCGAGCCGGCGCAGGCGGCTGCCGGTCTGGGCGGTGGACGTGAACGAGCGCGCGCTGGAACTGGTGCGGCTGAACGCCGAGGCACTGCGGCTGGGCAACGTCCAGGCCGCGCTGCCCGAGGACGTCCCGCAGGACGTGCGGTTCGCCACCATCTACTCCAACCCGCCGATCCGGATCGGCAAGGCCGCGCTGCGCCGGCTGCTCACGCACTGGCTCGGCCGGCTGACCCCGGACGGCTCGGCGTTCCTGGTGGTGCAGAAGCACCTGGGCTCGGACTCGCTGCAGAAGTGGCTGAACGAGCAGGGCTACCCGACCACCCGGGTCGCGTCGGTCAACGGGTTCCGGATTCTGGAAGCACGACCCCGCCCGGAGCCGGGCGAGGGCACGGAGAGTGGACGGGGAACGTCGTCGTGAAGCAGTTGCGCGGGACCGAACTGAAGCGACTGCACCGCTCGTGGCGGCGCAGCAACGAGTTCCGGCTCGCGATGATCCTGGAGAACCTGCAGTCGCCGTTCAACGTCGGCTCGGTGGTCCGGACCGGGGCCGCGATGGGCGCCGAGAAGCTGTACCTGGCCGGGGAGACCCCGTCGGTGCGCTCCTCGGGCGCGCAGAAGGCCGCGATGGGCACCGACAAGTACCTGAAGGTGGAGCACTTCCCGACGATCGCGGAGGCGGTCGCGGCGGCGAAGGCGGACGGCTTCAAGGTGGTCGGCCTGGAGCTGGCGGACGAGGCGGTACCGATGTTCGCCGCCGAACTGACCCCGGCGGTGGCCTTCGTGCTGGGGCACGAGGACCGCGGGATCACCCCCGACGCGCTGGCGCTCTGCGACCAGGTGGTGTTCGTGCCGCAGCTGGGCCGGGTCGGCTCGCTGAACGTGTCGGCGGCCGCGACGGTGGCCTGCTACGAGGCACGCCGCCAGGGGTACGCGATCAGCGGCACCCCGGACGGCACCGACCTCGGCGACCTCGGCGGGGCCGACGACGAGTAGGACCTGATCCGATCCGGAGGGGTGTGCCGAAAGGCCCGCCCCTCCGGTCGTTTCCGCCCGGCGGCACGGGACGGTCGACCACGCCTGTGGGCCGGACTTCCCCGGCGTCCGCGGGGAGCGCGCCCCGGCCCCGCCGGCGGTGGTCAGCGCAGCGTCAGCTAAGCGTCAGCGCTCCAGGCGACTGTAGTTGGCATGACGTCGATCACGGCAGTCTCCAGCTGTCTTCCCGACACCATCCCGATCGCGCGTTTCCAACAGGAACTCCAGCTGACGGATGTGCAGCTCCGGCGCTACCAGCGCTTCTACGGGCTCTCCGAGGTGTGCCGCGACCCCGCGGCCACCGAGACCGAGCTGCTGCTGCGCGCCGCGACCAAGCTGGTGGAGCTGCGCGGGCAGGAACAGCGCGTCAAGTACGTCCTCCAGGCCCGCACGATGCCGTCGCCGCTGCCGTACCCGATGACCTCGCTCCGACCGGTCCAGGTCGAGCTCGGCCTGGAGCACGCCGCCGGCTTCGTCGTCTCGCACCACGCCTGCGCCTCCGGGCTGCTCGCGCTGGACCTGGCGGGCACCCTGCTGGCCGCCGACCCGGATCCGCACGCGCTCGCCCTGGTCCTGGCCGGGGAGAAGGCGTGCACCACCCGGACGCAGTCCATCCCGGACGTCACCGTCATGGGCGAGGGCACCGTGGCCTTCCTGGTGAGCGCGGACCGTACCGGCTCCGACCGGATGCTCGGCTACGCGACGCGCACCCACACCCAGTTCGGCGACGAGTTCATCATGGGCGACGCCGCCGCCAAGGAGTTCCAGGACCTGTACGGGCCCGGCCTGTGCGAGGTGATCGGCGCCGCCCTGGAGGAGGCCGGCTGCGGCCTCGACGAGCTGGCGCTCGTGCTGCCGCACAACGTCAACCGGCTGTCGTGGATCGGCGTCTGCAAGGCGCTCGGGCTGCCGCTCGACAGGGTCTTCCTCGACCTGGTCGGCGAGACCGGGCACTGCTTCTGCGCCGACCCCTTCATCAACCTGCAGAAGGCCACCGAGCTGGGGCGGCTGCGCCCCGGCGACCGCTACCTGATGACCAGCGTGGGGCTCGGGGCGACCTTCGCCGCGATGGTCCTGGAGCACTGACCGCCGCCCACCGGATCGGCCACCACCGCAGCACCCGCGCACCCGCCGCACCGCGCCCGAGCGCACACGAGAAATGACGAGGTCGACATGCATCTACCGTCCTCCGGCTTCAGCGCGCGCCTCAAGCGCGCCGTGACCGGGTCCGCGGACACCCCGCTGGTGTTCCTGGGCAACTTCGAGGTGGAGAACCACTGGGCGCTCGGCGAGCCCGCGCTGCCCCGGGTCGCCTCGCACGCGGGCAGTGCGGTGGTGAACCGCATGGACGAGTTCGCGCTGCTGCTCGGCGGCAAGGACGACCACGTCGTGCTGAAGACCGCCCTGGACGAGGGCTACCGCGGCTACCTGGAGGGCCTCGGCCTGGAGCTGCCCACCGTGCACGTGGTGGCCGGCCAGGACCCGCAGCGCACCGTCAGCGAGGACGCCCTCGCCGACCCGGAGCTGCTGCGCGCGCTGTCCGCCGTCGCCGCCGAGGGCGCCCGGCTGACCGCGCACGGCATCTCCACCGTCGAGGAGGAGCTGGCCGAGCGCACCGGGCTTCAACTGGGCGCGCCGACCGCCGCGGTCTGCAAGCGGGTCAACAGCAAGGTGTACAGCCGCCGGCTCTCCGACGAGCTGGGCATCCGCCAGGCCCGCGGCTGGGCCTGCGAGACGCTGGAGGAGCTGGCCGAGGCGGTGGCCGCGGCCGGTGAACTGCTGGCGGCGGGCCGCAAGGTGGTGCTGAAGGACGCGTTCGGCGTGTCCGGCAAGGGCATCGTCGTGCTGGACTCCGAGGCCCGGCTGGGCCGGCTGCACCGGATGGCGGTCCAGCAGGCCGAGCGCGCCGCCAAGGCCGCGGGCGGCGCCCCGCGCACCGCGCTGGTGATCGAGGAGTGGGTCGCCAAGCGCTGCGACCTCAACTACCAGTTCACGGTGGGCCGGGACGGCTCCACGCACTTCGACTTCGTCAAGGAGCTGCTGACCGAGGGCGGCGTCCACAAGGGCCACCGGATCCCGGCCCGGCTGACCGACGGGCAGGTCGCCGAGATCGAGGCGACGGCGCTGCGGCTCGGCGAGCGCCTGGCCGCCGACGGCTACCACGGCGTGGTCGGCGTCGACGCGATGGTCGACCCGGACGAGGGCCTGTACCCGGTCATCGAGATCAACGCCCGCAACAACATGTCCACGTACCAGAACGTGGTGCACGAGGGCGGCCTGGCCGGGGCCGACGACGTCGCCGTCGCCCGGCACTTCCCGCTGCGGCTGACCCGCCCGCTGCCCTTCGCCGAACTGGCCGAGGTGCTGGACGGGCTGCTGCTGACCGAGCGGGGACCGCGCCCGCGCGGCCTGTTCGTGAACAACTACGCCACGGTGAACGCCGCCGCGGGCACCGCCGCCGACACCGAAGCGGACGGCTTCGAGGGCCGGCTGTACGGCGTGCTCGTCGGTGCCTCCAACGAGGAGATCGAGGCGCTCGACACCGCCATCACCCGCCGCCTCGCGGCCTACCCGGAACGGAGCTGACCGTGAGCGTCGCATTCGAGGTGCAGGGCCTCGGGATCACCGAGCTCGCCGAGGAGTTCGGCACCCCGCTCTACCTGTACGACGGCGAGGAGATCACCACCCGCTTCCAGGGGCTGCGCGAGGCGCTGCACCCGGCGATGGAGGTTTTCTACTCGCTCAAGGCGAACCCCAACATCTCCGTCTGCGCGCTGCTGCACAGCCTGGGCTCGCGCGCCGAGGTGTCCTCGCTGACGGAGCTGGTCACCGCCCGCCGGGCCGGGGTCGAGCCGCGCGACATCATCTTCCTCGGCCCGGGCAAGAGCCGCGGCGAGGTGGCGGCCTGCCTGGACGAGGACATCCACGCGATCGTCTGCGAGTCGATCGGCGAGCTGGACCTGATCGACGAGGTGGCCCGCGAGCGCGGGATCACCGCCCGGGTCGCGCTGCGGGTCAACCCGAGCTTCTCGGTGAAGGGTTCGGGCCTGACCATGGGCGGCAAGCCGCGCCAGTTCGGCACCGACGAGGAGCTGCTGCTGGCCGAGGGCAGGGACCTCGTCGGCCGCTACCCCAACATCCGGCTGATGGGCGTCCAGGTGTACCTGGGCACCCGCATCCTGATCGAGGAGTCCGTCGTCGAGAACACCCGGCGGATCCTGGAGCTGGCCGAGCGCCTCTCCACCGAACTGGGCTTCCCGCTGGAGACGGTCGACGTCGGCGGCGGCCTCGGCATCGCCTACTTCGACAACGAGAAGGACCTCGACGTCGCCGAGCTGACCGCCGGGCTCAACCCGCTGATCGCGGACTTCCGGGCCCAACACCCGGAGACCCGCATGATCATGGAGCTGGGCCGCTTCCTGGTCGCCGCGTCCGGCACCTACGTGACCCGGGTGCGCTACACCAAGACCTCGATGGGCGAGAACTTCGCGGTCACCGACGGCGGCACCAACCACCACATGGCGGCCGTCGGCATCGGCTCGTACGTGAAGCGCAACTTCCCGATGGCCGCGCTGGAGCGGCTGGACGAGCCGGCCACCGAGCCCTGGCACATCACCGGCCCGCTCTGCACGCCCAACGACGTCATCGGCAAGAAGGTGCCGATGCCGGCGCTGCGGGCCGGCGAGCTGATCGGGGTGCAGCGCTCCGGCGCGTACGGGCCGACGGCCTCGCCGGTGCACTTCCTCAGCCACGGCTACCCGGCGGAGGTGCTCGTCCTGGAGGGGCGGGCGCACCTGGTCCGGGAGCGCGACGACGTCGAGGCCATGCTCGGCGGCCAGCGGCTGTACACGGCCCCCGGCGACGACCAGAACTGACCACCGACCGGCCGACCCCCGGCCGGGACCAGCCCGAGGAGAACACCATGAGCGACACCGCCAACACCGTGGCCGACGTGAAGTACGTCGACGCCGTCCGCAAGGGCCTGTCGGAGGTCCTCAACAAGGACGTCTCCGGCGCCGACCCGGGCGTCCGCCTCTTCGACGAGCTGGGCCTGGACTCCAGCAGCGCGCTCGAACTGCTCATCACCATCGAGGAGATCCTCGACGTGCAGTTCGACGCCGACGAGCTGGACATGACCCACTTCGAGACCGTGGGCTCGCTGGCCGGCTTCGTCGCCGCGGAAGCGAGCGCCTAAGCATGTTCCGCGCGACTGCACCCGTGCGGCGTCCGGCCCCGGCCGGCGCGGACGGCACGCCCGGCCCGGCCCCGGCGGCGGTCCTGCCGCGGCTGGTCCGGGCCGGCGCCCACACCCCGCCGGGGCCGGGCGCGCCGTACCGGCCGGAGGCCGCGCGGGAGGACTTCTACCGCGAGCTCGGGGCGCTCTACGGCGCGGACTTCGACCGCGAGCAGTTCGCCGCCTCGGGGCGGCGCACCTCGGTGGAGCTGGCCCACGGCGCGCTCGACGCGCTGGGGCCGCTGACCGCCGAGGAGTGCCCCGAGGTGGTGGTGGTCGCCTACTCCGCACCGGACTTCGACCACGCCGAGCTGGTCGCCTCCTGCGTGAAGGGGCGGCTGCCGGGCGAGCCGCTCTCCTTCGCGCTGTCCGACCAGGGCGTCCTGGCGCCGTTCAGCGCGCTGCGGGTCGCCGTGGAGTACGCCCGGCGGTGCGGCTGGTCGCGGCTGCTGCTGCTGGTCGTGGACCAGGGCACCCAGCCGTTCCCGCTGCCCGCGACGGGGCAGAGCGCCGTCCACGCGGACGCCGCGGTCGCGCTGCTGATCCACTGGGACGGCGGCGACGCGCCGCTGGGCGGCGCGGCCCAGGGCCTCCCGGAGCCGGGGCTGTTCGCCGGCTGGGACACCTCGGCCGCGCTGGTCACCGGCTCCGGCCTGTCCGACGGCTGTGCTGAACTTCCGGCACACGGCGGTCCGTGGACCAGGGTGGCGGCCGGACAGCCCGCCACCGGCGGCTGGGCCGCCCTGCTCGCCGCCGCCGACCGGGACCGCCCGGTGGTGGTGGCCGACTACGACCGGGAACGCGGATTCCTGGCCTACTGCACACTCGACACGGGGGAGTTGGGGGTCCGATGACGGTTCCGGCCGAGGTGCGCGAGCACTGGCAGGAGGCCCGGACGAGCGCGCGCAACGACGGCCTCGTCCCCGCACTGACCCTGCTCTCCCGCGCGCTGTCCCCCGGGGTGGCACCGCGCGGCCCGCGCGGGCACGCCGTGGTCCCGCGCGAACTCCTCGGCGAGTACGCCGAGTTCGGCGACGACGAGGACGGGGACGGGGGCCGGGATCCGGTGCCCGGCCTGGCCGTCCTGGGCCCCGCCGGCGGCGATCGGGCCCCCGCCGGCCCCGACGCCCACGACTGGGGCACCGGCCTCGCCTGGCTGCGGCTCGGCGCGTCCGAGCGGCTGCGGGAGGCCTGCCTGGCCTACCTCGCGGGCCGCCAGGTCGAGGGTTCCTCGCTGCTGCTGCAGCAGCTGGTCAAGGGCGCGCTCGCCGACGTGCTGATCGACCACCTGGAGATCGAGGGCGTCCTCGACGACCTCGCCGAGGGGCCGGACGACTCCCCGCCGGCCCCCGCCCGACCCCTGGACGGCCCGGCCCTCGCCCGCCTCCAGGCCCAGATCACCCAGGCCGACCGCGCGCTGCTGCGGCTGCTCGGGGCGTACGGTTTCACCGCCGAGGGACCGGGCCGGGCGGCGTACGCCTCCGAGCTCCTCGCCGACGTGTACTGCGGCTGGCCTGGACCGGCCGGGGACACGGCACAGAACGTCGACTCCCGGAAGGGGAACGTGTGATCAGCCTGCCCGGCCCGCTGGAAACCACGCACCGGTACGTGCGGCGGTGGGCCGAAGACCTGCGGGCGGGCGCGCTCGAACTCGACCGGGACCCGGACGCCGTCCACCGCTTCCTGGACCTGCCCGCCGTGCGCTTCCTGGCCGGCCACCAGGTGCCGCCGGAGTGGGACCGGGCGTCCGCCGAGGCCGGTGCCGGCCCCGCGCACGGCCTGGCCACCCTGGAGCGGGTCCTGGTGAGCGAGGAACTGGCGCGCGGCGACGCCGGGATGATGCTGGGCGCGCCCGGCGCCTCGATGTGCGGGGTGCTGCTGAGCGTGCTCGGCAGCCAGGCGCAGAAGGACTGGGTGTACGGCCGGCTCGCCGAACGCCCCCGCTGGACCTGCTTCGGCCTCACCGAGCCCGACCGCGGCTCGGCCATCGGCGAGATGACCACCACGCTGACCCCGGTGGGCGACGGCTCGTACGTCCTGGACGGCGAGAAGCGCTACGTCGGCAACGCCGCCCGGGCCGACCTGGGCGCCGTGTTCGCGCGGGTCGCGGGCACCGAGCGGCTCGGCGTGCTGGCCGTCCTGGTGGACACCGCCGACCCCGGCTTCCGGGCGGAGCCGCTGCCCACCCTCGGCCTGCGCGGCGTCCAGCTGACCCGGATCACCCTCGACGGGGTGCACGTGCCCGCCGAACGGGTGCTCGGCGCCCACCTGCCGCCGACCCGGCGGGGGATGTGGAGCATCGTCTCGGTCTTCAACCAGCTCCGCCCGAGCGTGGCCGCGATCGCCCTCGGCATCGCCCGGGCCGCCCACGACTACGTCGCCGAGAACCGCCGGGAACTGCGCGGCGCGGAGCGCGAGCTGTTCGAGTCGCTCGGCCAGCGGATCGACGCGGCCCGCCGGTTGACCTACCGGGCGGCCCTCGCGGTGGACCGCAGGCCGGCCGCCGGGCACCTCTCCTCGGCGGCGAAGGCCCGCGCCTGCGAACTCGCCGAGGACGTCACGATGCGCGCGCCGGGTTTCTTCGGACCCGGCGCCCGGCTGGACCACCCGCTCCTCGACAAACTCGCCCGGGACGCACGGGGCGTGGAGTTCATGGAGGGGACACGGAACATCCAGAAGCTGAATCTGTTCCAGGGGCTGCACACCGGAAAGGTGGGCCGGTTCTGAACGGGACAGAACAACCGGCCGGTCGGGACACGGTCGAGATCTGGCAGATTCCGCTGACCGGTGGCGAGCACCCGGACCACCCGGGCGGCGAAGCCGCCCAGGGCGCCCCGGACGGGTACCCGCCGCACCTGGAGGAACTGCTCGACGAGCAGGAGCGGGCCCGCGCCCGGAGCGGACAGCTGCCCGGGCTGCGGCGCCGCTTCGTGCTCGCGCACGCCGCCACCCGGATCGTCCTCGGCGAGCGCCTCGGCCGCGACCCGGCCGGGCTGCGCTTCAGCCGCGGCCCGTGGGGGAAGCCCGCCGTCGAGGACGCGCCGGGCCTGCACTTCAACCTGTCCCACTCGGGCGAGATCGCCCTGCTCGCCCTGGCATCCCGGCCGGTCGGCGTGGACGTCGAGCTGGCCCGCGCCGAGCTGGACACCGCCCGGCTGGCCGGTCGCTTCTTCCCTCCGGACGAACGGGAGCTGGTCGCCCGGGAGGGGCCGGACGCCTTCACCCGGCTGTGGACCAGGAAGGAGGCGTGCGTGAAGGCCTCGGGCGCCAGACTCACCCAGGGCATGGGGATCCCGGTCGCCCACGACGGACCGGAAGCCACCGTGTACGCACGCTCCGGGCCGTTGCCCGGGCCGTGGAGAGTCAACGACCTGCCGCTGCCCGAGGAATACGCGGGGTCCGTCGCACTGATCGGCGACGGGCCCTTTAACGTGTCCCGGCGGATGTGGTATCAAATTCCGCCCGGGGAATCCGGCGGCAGCCCTCTCGGGCCGGCTGTCAAGTAGAAGAAACTCCCCCTCCGATCGTCGAAGTTGTACCCGTGATCATGCGTCGAAGCGTCACTAGATTCGGTGATGCAGGCGAACGCCGCACCGCACCGGCCGGACTCATAAGTCAGGCCCGTGTCTTGATCCGGGCATTTCTTTTGAGGAGGGGAACGTGATCGTGGAAGGCAGGAACGTGATCACCAGGGCCGCTCGGTGGAGCGCCGTCCACCCCTGGTGGGCGATCGCGCTCTGGGTGGCGTTCGTCGTGGCGGCCCTCGTGGTCGGCGGCGTCACGGGCACCCGGCAGGCCACCACCTCCGACCTCGCCATCGGCGAGTCCGGCCGGGCGGCCGCGATCGCCCGCAGCGGCGGCCTCCAGGAGCGCGCGGTGGAGAACGTCCTCATCACCCCGTGGGGCGGCGGCCGGCTCGACCCCGTCCAGGCTCAGTCCGCGGCCTCGGACGCCACCCGCGACCTGAAGGCCCTCCCCGGCATCAGCTCGATCGACGCTCCGGTGCCCGCGCCGGACGGCTCGGCCCTGCTCGTCCCGGTGACCCTCGACGGCGATCCGGAGACCTCCGCCGACCGGGTGCAGCCGCTCATCGACACCGTGGCGAGGACCCACGCGTCGCACACCGAGCTGCGGATGGAGCTCGTCGGCGCCGGCTCGATCAAGGCCGGGCTCAACGAGATGCTGAGCAAGGACCTCGGCAAGGCGACCGTGCTGAGCCTGCCGGTGACGCTGCTCGTGATGGTCTTCGTCTTCGGCGCGATCGTCGCCGCGAGCGTCCCGGTCGTCCTCGGCCTGTCCTCGGTGCTCGCCGGGCTGGGCCTGTGGGGAGTGGCCTCCCAACTGGTGCCCGACCCGGGGCCGGTGACGCACGTCATCGTGCTGATGGGCATGGCCATCGGGGTCGACTACTCGCTGTTCTACCTCAAACGCCAGCGCGAGGAGCGGGCGTTGGGCGCCAACAACATCGACGCCATCGAGATCGCGGCCGCCACCTCCGGGCACTCGGTGCTGGTGTCCGGCGTGGTCGTCATGATCTCGATGGGGGCGCTCTACCTCGCCGGGCACATCGCCTTCGAGTCGATGGCCACCGGCGCGGTGCTGGTGGTCGCCATCGCGATCACCTCCTCGCTGACCGTGCTGCCGGCCATGCTGTCCCGGTTCGGCCGCTACCTGGACGCGCCGCGGGTCCCGCTGGTGTGGCGGCTCACCCAGAAGGGCGGGGTCAAGCCGCGGCTGTGGTCGACCATGCTCAAGCCCGCGCTGCGCCACCCGGTGATCGCGCTGGTGCTCTCGGTCGGCGCGCTGCTCGTCCTCGCGCTGCCCGCCCTCGGCCTGAAGCTCAAGGCCACCGGGATCGACGACCTGCCCCGGTCGATCCCGGCGATGCAGGCCAACGAGCGGCTGACCGACTCCTTCCCGAGTCAGGCCGACACCCACACCGTCGCGGTGAAGGTCCCGGCCGACCGGACGGCGGAGCTGGGCGGCGCGGTGGAGGCACTGGTCGAACGCGCCTCGCAGGACGCCCTCTTCGTGCACAACCCGGCGCCGACCGTCCGCACCTCCCCCGACGGCACGGTCGCCACCATCGCGATCGGCACCCACTTCGACAGCGGCTCCCCGCAGGCCCGCGCCTCGCTGGCCCGGCTGCGCCAGGACCTCGCCCCGCAGACCCTCGGCACGGTCGCGGGCGCCGAGTTCGCGGTCGGCGGCAGCGACGTCGCGTTCGACGTCGACTACCGGGCGAACGTCATGCGCAAGATGCCCTGGGTGCTCGGGGTGGCCCTGGTGCTGACCTTCCTGGTGATGACCGTCGCGTTCCGCTCGGTGATGCTCGCGCTGATCACCGTGGTGCTCAACCTGCTGTCCGCGGCGGCCTCCTTCGGCCTGCTCGCGCTGATCTTCCAGCACACCTGGGCGGAGGACCTGCTGCACTTCGAGTCCACCGGCCGGGTGGTGGCCTGGCTGCCGCTGATGCTCTTCGTGATCCTGCTCGGCCTGTCGATGGACTACCACGTCTTCGTGGTCAGCCGGATCCGGGAGGCGGCGCGCGGCGGACTGTCCGTCAGGGAGGCGGTCGAGCAGGGCATCACCCGCACGGCGGGCGTGGTGACCAGCGCCGCGGTGGTGATGGTCTGCGTGTTCGCCCTGCTGGCCTCGCTGAACTTCATCGAGATGAAGCAGATGGGGGTGGGCATGGCCTGCGCGGTGCTGCTCGACGCGACGGTGATCCGGATCGTCGTCCTGCCGGCCGTGGTCACCCTGCTCGGCTGGAAGACCTTCTGGCCCTCACGGCTCGCGCGCCAGACCACGACCCGGGCCCCGCGGATGCCGGCCATCGTGGCCGCGGCGGCGGCGGCCTCGGCGGCCCGCACGACCCTCCCGTAACACGGGACCCGTCCAACTCGACGGCCGGGGAAGGGCTTAGCCCCTTCCCCGGCCCTTTCGTGTGCGTTTCGTGCAGGCATCGGCCACAACCAGTTGTGACAAGGGGTTTGACGCCGACTGTCCCGTGGTGGTTTGTTACGGGAGTTGTAGAATCGCATGCGCGTTCGTCGGCACGTGAACGACCTTCCCGGTGACGGGGGGGCGCAACTGCCGCTGGACGCACCACGGGGAAGCAGGGGGCGGTCAGGGGGGTGGCCATGCACAGTGACGGCAGCCTCGCCTCGGCGCGCTGGCGCAACGAGCTCACCCGGGTCGGGACGCTGTCCGGACGGGAACGACAGGTCTTCGACCTGATCGGTGCCGGACACTCCAACCGCGGCATCGCCGCCCGACTGCACGTCACGGAGCGCACGGTGAAGGCGCACGTCGCCAACATCCTCGCGAAACTGGGAGTGGAGTCGCGGCTTCAGGTGGGATTGGTGGCGCAGGTTCATCAACTCATGTACGAAGGTACATGGCCGGACGACCCAGGCGTGTCCGATACTTGACCAGCGCGAATGATACCCAGGCTTTTCCCCTTTGTCAGGCCACCCCAAACACGTCGACCACTGTTGACGGTGGCCGGGCCGAGGTCACAGGAGAAAAGCTTGTGGCTGGAGTTCACCGCTAGGGACGGGGAATTTGGTGTACATCTCCATATTAGGCCCACTATTGATCGGCGACGGTCAGCGCACCGTAGGTCTACGGGCGAAGAAGAACCGCGTGATGCTCACCATGCTGGCGCTCAACGCCGGTCAGGTGGTCGCGTTCGACGAACTGATCGACGAACTGTGGGGGGAAGCGCCGCTCAAGAACGCGCGCAACGCCTTGCAGGCCAATGTCAAACGCATGCGCAAATCGTTGGCGGAAATCGGTCTGGAGGGGCCGGACCAGGAACTCATCCGCACGGTTGACAACGGTTACATGCTCAACGTCTCGGAGGACGCGGTCGACGCGTACCGATTCCTGCGGACGGCGGAGAAGGGCGCGGGGCTGGTCAGCGACCGGCCGTACGAAGCGATGGACACGCTCCGCAAGTCGCTCGCGATGTGGCGCGGCCCGGCCCTGCTCGACACGAGCGACGGGCCCTGGTGCCGGGCCGTCGCGCTGCGTCTGGACGAGCAGCGCAAGACCGCGCGGGAGGACCTCATCTCGGCGCAGTTGCAGGCGGGCGAGGCGGGGGCGGTGGTGGCCGAGCTGAAGCAGTTGCTCGCCCAGTACCCGGAACGCGAGCGGTTCAGCGAGCAGTTGATGATCGCCCTCTACCGGTGCGGCCGGCAGTCGGAGGCCGTCGACATCTTCCACCGCACCCGGAAGTGGCTCGACGACGAGTTGGGGCTCAAACCGAGTCGTCGTCTCCACCACCTCTACCAGGCGATCCTGATGCAGGACCCCTCACTGTAAGTCCCGTCGGGGCGAGGGCAGTTCGCCCCGGCACACCGGCGGCTCCCCTCCTGGGGCGCCGCTGGCGGCCCCGTGACGGCCGGGCCCGGATTCCGGGCCCGGCCGTCCGGTCGTTCAGGACCGGCGCAGCGCGGCGTCGGCCACCGCGCCGATCCGGCCGGCCGCCTCCCGGCCGAGCATCTCCTCGTGGCCGCAGGCGACGTCGTGCACCGTCAGCGCGCCGGTCAGGTGCGCGCGCCAGCGGTCGGCGAGCTCGGCGGCGGGGGCGCCCTGCACCTCGTCGGCGGCGGTGAACAGCAGCAGCGAGCCGTCGAACCGGCCGGGGGTGAACTCCCGGGCGATGTCGGTGTGGTGGCGCATCACCGCCATCAGCCGGCGCAGCTCCCCGTCGTCGATGCCCGCCCCGGTGGCGTGGTGGGCGAGGAAGGCCCCGCGGATCTCCTCGTCGGTCGGATCGTGGTCGCCCGGCAGCACCGGGAAGACGTCCAGCGCCGCCAGGAAGGCCACCCGCTCGCCCGCCGCCTGGAGCTGCACCGCCATCTCGTGCGCGACCAGCCCGCCGAAGGACCAGCCCAGCAGGTGGTACGGGCCGTGCGGCTGCACCCCGCGGATCCTCGCCAGGTACGTGGCCGCCAGCTCCCGTACGCCCTGCGGCCGTTCCCACTCCCCCTCGGGCGCGGCGACGCCGTCGGACTGCAGCGCGTACACCGGCCGGGCCTGGTCGAGGTGCGGGGCCAGCTCCGCGTACGGCAGGCCGAAGCCGACCCCGCCGTGCACGCAGAACAGCGGCTCGGCGGTGCCGCCGGGCCGGATCGGCAGCACCGGCTCCAGCACCGTCGCGGGGAGCCGCCGCGAGGCGGCGGGCCGGGCGGCGGCGGGCCGGGCGGCGGCGGCGAGGGCCGCCACCGTCTTGTGGGTGAAGACGTCGGCCAGCGAGAGCGTGAGCCCGGCCTTCGCGGCCCGGCTGACGATCTGCACCGAGCGCAGGCTGTCGCCGCCGAGGTCGAAGAAGTCCCCGTCGGCGCCGACCTGGTCGAGGCCGAGGATCTCGCCGAAGACCCCGGCGATGACCTCCTCGGCCGGCGTGCCCGGGCGCCGCGCCGGGGCCTGCGCGGCGGCGGGCGCGGCACCGGGCGCCGGCAGGGCGCGGGTGTCGAGCTTGCCGTTCGCGGTCAGCGGCAGCGCGGGCAGCGTCACCAGCGTCGCGGGCACCATGTGCGCGGGCAGCGACTCGGCGACGAACGCGCGCAGCACCGGCACGTCGACGGCGGCGACGCCGGGCAGCGGCACCACGTACCCGGTCAGCTGGAGCACGCCGGTGGGCGAGGGCGCGACCTGCACCGCGGCCTGCACGACCACCGGGTGGCGCACCAGCGCGGCCTCGATCTCGCCGAGCTCGATCCGGAAGCCGCGCAGCTTCACCTGGTGGTCGACCCGGCCGACGTAGTCGAGCGTGCCGTCGGCCCGCCAGCGGGCCAGGTCGCCGGTGCGGTACATCCGGGTGCCGGCCGGGCCGTACGGGTCGGCGACGAAGCGCTCGGCGGTGGTGACCGGGCGGCGCAGGTAGCCGTGCGCCAGGCCGGTGCCGGCGACGTACAGCTCGCCGGTGACGCCGACCGGGGCCGGGGCGAGGGCCTCGTCCAGGACGTACACCCGGTGGTTGTCCAGCGGGCGGCCGATCGGCGGGCGGCCGCTACCCGGACGCAGCGGCTCGCTCCAGGTGGCGCAGACCGAGGTCTCGGTCGGGCCGTAGGCGTTGCGGAACTCGACCTGCGGGGCGAAGCGGTCGACCAGAGCCGGCGGGCAGGCCTCGCCGGCGACCAGCAGGTGCAGGTCCGCGGGCAGCGCCACGTCCTCGGGCAGGCCCGCGACCACGGTGGGCGGCAGCACAGTGTGGTTGACCCGGTGCTCGGCGAGCAGCGCGGCCAGCACCTCGCCGGAGACCCGGCTCTCGTCGGTGGCGACCACCAGGGTGCCGCCCGAGTACAGCGAGACGCCGAGCTCCCAGACGGTGGCGTCGAAGCTGAACGAGGCGAACTGCAGCACCCGGGTGTCCGGCCCCGCGCCCATCCGCGCCTGGTGGTTGGCGGCCAGGTTGGCCGCCCCCAGGTGCGGCACCGCGACGCCCTTGGGGCGGCCGGTGGAGCCCGAGGTGTAGATCACGTAGGCGACGTCCTGCGGGAGGAGCGGCCGGGTGCGGTCGGCGTCGACGGGGTTGCGGTCGGGCCGGCCGGCCAGGTCGGACCGGGTGCGCAGGGAGTCCAGGACCAGCGGGCCGACGCCCTCGGCCAGCCCCGGGATCCGGTCGGCGACCGCCTCGACGGTCAGCACCTGGGCGGGCGCCGCGTCGTCGAGCATGTAGGCGATCCGCTCGGCCGGGTACTGCGGGTCGACCGGCAGGTAGGCGGCGCCGGTCTTGAGCACCGCCAGCAGCGCGATCACCAGCGGCGCGGAGCGCGGCATCGCCAGCGCGACCACGTCGCCCGGGCCGACCCCGCGCTCCAGCAGCAGGTGGGCGAGCCGGTTGGCCCGCTCGTTGAGCGCCGCGTAGGACAGCCGCGTCGTCGCCGGACCGGCCGGCACGCCGTCCGGGCCGATCAGCGCGGGGTGGTCCGGGTCGGCGGCCGCCAGGCCCTCGAACACGGCGGTCAGGGTGACCGGGGTGAACGGGGCGGTCGGGCCGGCCCACTCCTCCAGCAGGACGCGGCGCTCCTCGGCGGTGAGCAGGTCGAGGGCGCTGAGCGGTGCGTCGGGGGTGCGGGCGGCGGAGTCGAGCAGGGTGGCCAGGGCCCGGGCGAGGCGGGCCGCCGTCGCCCCGGTGAACAGGTCCTCGCGGTACTCCAGGCGGATGTCCAGACCGGCCGGGGCGCCGTCCGGACCGGTCCGCTCCAGCACCTGGAAGGACAGGTCGAACTTGGCCGTCGTGCTGCCGATCGGCAGCACCTCGGCGCTCAGGCCGGGCATCGCGGGCAGCGGGTCGGCACTGTTCTCGAAGGCCAGGATCACCTGGAAGAGCGGCTGCCGGCCCATCGAGCGGACCGGGTTGAGCTCCTCCACCAGGTGCTCGAAGGGCAGTTCGGCGTGCCCGTAGGCGGTCAGGTCGGTCTCCCGGACCCGCCCGAGCAGGGCGGTGAACGCCGGGTCGCCCGAGGTGTCGGTGCGCAGCACCACGGTGTTGACGAAGAAGCCGACCAGGTCGCGGACGGCGTCGTCGGTGCGCCCGGCCACCGGGCTGCCGAGCGGGATGTCGGTGCCCGCGCCCAGCCGGGTGAGCAGTGCGGCCAGGCCCGCCTGGACGGCCATGAACAGGCTGGCGCCGCCGCGCCGGGCCAGTTCGGCGAGCCGGGCGTGGGTCCCGGCGGGCACCGTGCACTCGACCTCGGCGCCGCGGTGCCCGGCCCGGGCCGGGCGGGGGAAGTCGGTGGGCAGGTCCAGTTCCTCCGGGATGCCCGCCAGCGCCTCGCGCCAGTGCGCGAGTTCGGCGCTGGCCAGGCTGTCCGGGTCGTCCTTGGAGCCGAGCAGTTCGCGCTGCCAGAGCGCGTGGTCGGCGTACTGCACCGGCAGCGGCTCCCAGCGCGGCCCGGCGCCGTCCAGCCGGGCCCGGTAGGCGTCGGAGAGGTCGCGGGCGAGCGGGCCGAGCGACCAGCCGTCGGCGGCGATGTGGTGCACCGTCAGGGCCAGCGCGTGGCTGTCCCGGCCGAGGGTGAACAGCCGGGCCCGCAGCGGTACCTGGGCGGACAGCTCGAAGGGGTGGACGGCCTCGGCGGCCAGCGCCGCCTCCAGCGCGCCCGGTGCCGCCCCGGAGAGGTCCACCACGACCAGCGGGGCGCCGGCCTGCTCGGCCTCCTCGGCGGAGAGCACCAGCTGCGAGGGCAGCCCGTCGGCCTCGGCGAAGACGGTGCGCAGGCTCTCGTGCCGGGCCACCACGTCCCGGACGGCGGCGGCCAGCGCGGCGGCGTCCAGCGGGCCGGTGAGGCGGACCGCCAGCGGGATGTTGTAGTTGCCGGTGGGCCCGTCCATCTTGTCCAGGAACCAGAGCCGCTCCTGGGCGTGCGAGAGCGGCACCGAGGACGGCCGGTTCGGGACGGCGCGCAGCGCGGGGCGCCGGGGGGCCGGCTCCGCCGCGGCCGCCGCCGTGTCCGGGGCGAGGGCGCGGGCCAGCGCCTCGGCCGTCCGGGCGTCGAACAGGGTCCGCACCGGGACGTCCACGCCGAGCGCGGCACGCAGCCGGTTGGCGACCCTGGTCGCGGACAGCGAGTGGCCGCCGAGTTCGAAGAAGTCGTCGTCGGCGCCGACCCGGTCGAGCCCGAGGGCCTCCGCGAAGACCGCGCAGAGCAGTTCCTCGCGCTCCCCCGCGGGCTCGCGCCCGGTGCCCGCCCGCTCGTCCGGCGGGGCGGGCAGGGCCTTGCGGTCGACCTTGCCGTTGGGGGTCAGCGGCAGGTCGTCCAAGGGAACGTACACGGCAGGGATCATGTGCGTGGGCAGCACCGATGACGCCCGCTCCCGCAAGCGGTCGCGGTCGATCCCTGCCGGTACGACATAGGCGACCAGGCGGGCGTCCCCCGCCCGGTCGGTGCGGGCCGTGACGACGGCCCGCGTCACTCCGGGCTGCGCCGCGAGCACGGACTCGATCTCGCCGAGCTCGATGCGGTAGCCACGGATCTTCACCTGGTGGTCGCTGCGCCCCGCGTACTCCAGGGCGGTGCCGGCGGCGTCCCAGCGGACGATGTCGCCGGTGCGGTACATCCGCTCGCCGCTCGGGCCGTACGGGTCGGCGACGAAGCGCTCGGCGCTCAGGCCGGGGCGGCCCAGGTAGCCGCGGGCCAGGCCGGTGCCGGCGAGGTAGAGGTCGCCGAAGGTGCCGTCGGGGACGGGGCGCAGCGCGCCGTCCAGGACGTACACCCGGGTGTTGGCGATCGGGCCGCCGATCGGCGGCGGCCCGGCCTCGGCGGCGGTCAGCGGCGCGGCGGTGGACCAGATGGTGGTCTCGGTCGGGCCGTACACGTTGGTCACGGACGCGCAGTGCGCGGTGAGGGTGCGGGCCAGCGGTTCGGGCAGTGCCTCGCCGCCGACCAGGGCGCGCAGGCCGGCCAGCCGGGGGGCGTGGTCGGCGGCGAGCGACTGCCAGAGGCTGGGGGTGGCCTGCAGCAGGGTGGCGTCCAGGCCGGTGACGGCGTCCGCCAGGGCGGCCGGGTCGCGGACCGTCTCGCGGTCGGCGACCAGCAGTTCGGCGCCGGCGGCGAGCGGGACGAACAGCTCCAGGTTGGCGATGTCGAAGCCGAAGGTGGTGACGGCGAGGAAGCGGTCCTCGGTGGTCACCTCGAAGCGGGCGACCATGTCCTCGACCAGGTTGACCAGCGCCCGGTGCGGCACCACGACGCCCTTGGGGCGGCCGGTGGAGCCCGAGGTGTAGATCACGTACGCGGGGTGGTCGGCGTGCGGGGCCGTGCCCGGTACGCGCTGCCCGGGCGCACCGGTCGCGGCGTCCGGGCCGTCCAGCACCCACAGCTCGCCGGTGCTCATCTCGCCTTCGGCGGATTCGGCGGATTCGGCGGCGAGGAGTTCGCGCACCCGGCGGTGGGTGAGGGTCACCACCGGGGCGGCGTCGGCGAGCATGTAGCGCAGCCGGTCGGCCGGGTAGTCCGGGTCCAGCGGCAGGTAGGCCGCGCCGGACTTGAGGACGGCCAGGGCGGCCACCACCAGGTCGCAGGAGCGGTCCAGGGCGATCGCCACCACCTGCTCCGGGCCGGCCCCGGCGGCGTGCAGGGCGTGCGCCAGCGCGTCGGCGCGGGCGTGCAGTTCGCGGTAGGTCAGGCGCTCCTCGCCGCAGCGCACGGCGGGCGCGTCCGGGGTGCGGGCGGCCCGGGCGGCCAGCAGCGGGGCCAGCCAGTCGCCGGGCAGCGGCACCCCGGTCGCGTTGCGGGCCCCGGTGATCCCGGCGCGCTCGGCCTCGTCCAGGACGTCCAGCCGGCCGCACGGCTCGTCGGGCCGGGCGACGGCGGCGGCCAGCAGCCGGGCGAAGCGCCGCCCGACCAGTTCGGCCTCGGCCCGGGTGACCAGCGCGGGCACGTGGTTGACGGCCAGGCCGAACGGGGTGCCGGGGAAGACCGTGAGGGTGACCGGGAAGTGGGTGGCGGAGCGGACGTCGGCGCCGGTCACCCGGGGGCCGGTGCCGGTGGCCAGCGGCAGGCCGCCCATCGGGTAGTTCTGGAACATCAGGGCGGTGTCGAAGAGTTCGCCGCGCACGGCGGTGAGCTGCTGGACCTCCGCCAGGGTCAGGTGCTCGTGCGCCAGCAGCGCGGTCTGCGACCGCTGCACGTCGGCGAAGAGCTCGGCCGGGGTGCGGGCCGGGTCGACGTCCACCCGGACCGGGAGCGTGTTGGCGAACAGGCCCACCATCCGCTCGACGTCCGGGACCTCGGCCGGCCGGCCGGAGGTGACCGCGCCGAACAGCACGGTGTCCTGGCCGGTCAGCCGGGACAGCAGCAGCGCCCAGCAGCCCTGCACCACCGCGTTGACGGTCAGGCCGCGCGAGCGGGCGAAGCCGGTCAGCGCGGCGGAGACCTCGGGGGTCAGCTCCAGCGGGACGGCCTGCGGCAGCGCGGCGGCGCCGGCGGCCCGGTCGCGGCCGGCCGGCACCAGCCGGGTCGGGTCGACGACCCCGGCCAGGGCCGTGCTCCAGGCCTGCCGGGCGGCCTCCTTGTCCTGCGCGCCGAGCCAGGCCAGGTGCGCCTGGTAGCGGGCCGCGCCCGCCTGCGGCTGCTTGGCGGGGGCGCCGCCGGCCTTCAGCTCCTCGGCGAGCGCGGCGAGTTCGCCGATCAGCGAGACCATCGACCAGCCGTCCACCAGGATGTGGTGGACGGTCCAGACCAGCCGGCAGCGCCCGCCCTCGGCGCGGGCCAGGGTGAGCCGCTGGAGCGGCGGGCGGGCGAGGTCGAAGCGGCGCAGCCGGTCCTCCTCGGCGAGCCGGTCGAACTCCGCCTCCGGCCCCTCGGCGCCGGCCGCCACCGCGACCTCGCGCCACGGCAGTTCGACCGACGTGGGGATCACCTGGATCGCCTCGCCGTTCCTGCGGTGCCGGAAGCAGGCCTTCAGGTTGGGGTGCCGCTCCAGGAGCAGGCCCGCCGCGGTGCGCAGCGCGGCGGCATCGGCGTCGGTCAGCTCGTCCAGGTCGAGGACCAGCTGAATGGTGTAGACGTCCGTCCCCTCACGGTCGTACTCCGAGAGAAAGAGCAGTCCCTGTTGCAGCGGCGAGAGCGGAAGGACTTCACTGATGGCGGACGGCCGATTCAAACCGGGCTCCTCGTGGAAGGCCTGCAAGTGCGGAATAACAAACGCTTTCCGATGGCGCTGACGAGCAACTGACCGGCAACTGACGGACGGCTGACGCGCGCCTGCGGGCGGGTCCGAAACCCTGGTCGCGGACCCCGTCAGCAGTCCGTCAGCCCCTCGTCAGCGCCCGGCGGGAGGCTTGCCGCCGAGGCTAATTCGTTACCGAAGGCCAGGAGTCTCCAGTGCCGGTCATTTCCGCGTCGCACGAATTCGAGGTCAGCGACCTCTTCGTGAATCTGCAGCCGTTCTTCGGGCACCGTCTCTTCCTGAAAGTCGAAGGGTTCAACTTCGCCGGGTCCATCAAGCTGAAAGCGGCCCGGGAAATGGTCGCGCAGGCCGAGGCGGCGGGCGTCCTCGGCCCCGGCTCGACCCTGGTGGAATCCTCGTCCGGGAACATGGGCGTCGCCCTGAGCGTGCTCGCCGCCAGCCGCGGCTACAAGTTCATCTGCGTCACCGACTC
Organism: Kitasatospora sp. NPDC098663; assembly: GCF_044760075.1. Taxonomy (NCBI): domain Bacteria; kingdom Bacillati; phylum Actinomycetota; class Actinomycetes; order Kitasatosporales; family Streptomycetaceae; genus Kitasatospora; species Kitasatospora sp. NPDC098663. Next base: position 271,949 of record NZ_JBIWAP010000007.1, read on the forward strand.
TCGCTGCAACGAGGTCACCCGCCGCACCATGGAGTCGTACGGCGCCGAGGTGCACCTGATCACCGAGCCGCACGAGACCGAGGGCTTCCTCGGTGCGCGGATCCGCCACGTCAAGGCGCTGCTCGCCGCCGACGAGAAGCGGGTCTGGCTCAACCAGTACCTGAGCCCGGGCAACTGGATGGCGCACTACCGGACCACCGCGCCGGCCATCGCCCGCCAGTTCCCGGACCTGAACGTGCTGTTCATCGGCGCGGGCACGACCGGGACGCTGATGGGCTGCGCCCGGTACTTCCGCGAGCGGCGCCCCTCGGTGCGGGTCGTCCCGGTCGACAGCGTCGGCTCGGTCACCTTCGGCGCCCCGCCGGCCACCCGGCACATCCCGGGCCTGGGCACCAGCGTGCGCCCCGCGCTGCTGGACGAGTCGCTGGTGGAGCGGGCGGTCCACGTCGAGGAGACCGACACCGTCCGGACCTGCCGCGAACTGATGCGCGGCGGCTTCCTGTTCGGCGGCTCCACCGGGACGGCCGTCAGCGGCGCGCTGCGCTGGCTGAACGAGCACTACGGCGACGGCGCGGGCGGCGTGCGCGAGCGGGTGACCGCCGTGACCATCTCGCCGGACCTGGGCGAGCGCTACATGGACACCGTCTACCACGACGAGTGGGTGCGCGGTTCGGTCGGCCCGGAGGGCCTGCTGCCCGGGATCGAGCACCGGGGCCTCGGGGCGGGCGTCGCCACCGGGCTCCACGCCGGGCTCCAGACCGTGTCCGGCTGACCGGACCGGCGGGGTCGGGGCCGACGCGAGCGGGGCCGGCGGGGTCAGAGGGTCGAGAGTTTTCAAGGCGGGGCTGAGGCTGAGAATGACGGAGAGCAAAGCAGTGACGACAAACCGGAACGCTGTCCTTCCGCTCACCGCGGCACAGGCCGAGATCTGGTTCGACGAGCAGTTCGCCGCCGGGCCGCTGGCCTACAACATGGCGGACTACATCGATCTGCGCGGACCGCTCGACGCCGAGCTGCTCGGACGGGCGCTGCAACGCCTCGGCCACGAGGCCGAGGGGCTGCGGGTGCAGTTCGTCGAGGAGGACGGCGCCCCCGGCCAGATCATCCGCCCGCTCGCCCAGATCCCGCTCAGGACGCTGGACTTCAGCGGCGAGGCGGAGCCGTCGGCGGCCGCCGAGCGGTGGATGCGGGCCGACCACGCCGACCCGATGAAGGTCACCGACTTCCCGCTGTTCCGCGGCGCGCTGATCAGGCTCGCCCCGGAGCACCACCTGCTCTACCTGTGCATGCACCACATCCTCGCCGACGGCTTCAGCCGCTCGCTGCTCTACCCCAAGCTGTCCAGCGCCTACACCCGGCTGGCCGCCGGCGAGGGCCCGGCCGAGCTGGACGCCGACGCCATGCCGGCCTTCCACCGGCTGCTGGACGCCGAGCGCAAGTACCTCGACTCGTCGATGGTCGAGAAGGACCGCGCCTACTGGACGGACCGCCTCACCTCCGACCGGCACGGCCCGGCGCCCGAGCTGGTCTCGCTCTCCGAGCAGGAGCCGGCCCCCGGCCGGGTCGCGCTGCGCGAGACCGCCCGGCTCTCCCCCGCGACCACGGCCGCGCTGCACGCCCTCGCCCAGGACGGCAAGGTCACCATGCCGGTCCTGATGGTCGCCGCGATGGCCGCCTACACCCAGCGCGTCACCGGGGTCCCGGCGCCGCTGCTCACCCTGCCGGTCACCGGCCGGGTCGGCGCGGTCAGCCGCGAGATCCCCGGCATGCTCGCCAACTACCTGCCGCTGGCCGTGCGGGTGCGCCCGGAGATGACCCGCACCGAACTGCTGCGCGCGGCCTGGGTCGAGGTCGCCGGCACGCTGAAGCACCAGCGCTACCGCGGGGACAGGGTCCGCCGCGACATCGGCCTGCGGATCGACGACCAGCGCGCCTTCGGCCCGTTCATCAACGTGCTCAACCAGGACCCGGAGCTGGCCTTCGGCGACTGCCGCGGGGTCGTGGTCAACCTGTCCACCGGCATCGTCAAGGACCTCATCATGACGGTCCTGAACGCGGACGACGGCACCGTCGAGATCCACCTCGACGGCAACCCCGAGCTGTACGAGCCGGCCGAACTCGCCACCCACCTCGCCCGGTTCGGGACCTTCCTCGGCGCCCTCGCCACCATGCCCGCGGACCGCCCGCTCGGCCAGGTGGGCCTGGGCGCGACCGGCGAACCGCTCGGGCTGCTCGGCGCCTGGGATCCGGCCACCGCCGCCGACCAGGGTCTGGTCGAGCGGGTCCGCGCCGTCGCGGCCGGTACGCCGGACGCGGTGGCCGTGGCGGACGGCGCCGAGCGGATCGACTACCGCGAACTGGTCGCCCGCGCGGCGGGCCTGGCCGCCCGGCTGACCGCCGCCGGGGTCACCACCGGTTCGGTGGTCGCGATGTTCGCCGAGCCCGGCGTCCCCTTCGTCACCGGCGTGCTGGCCGTCCAGGCCGCCGGCGGTGCCTACCTGCCGCTCGACCCGGCCGCCCCGGCCGCCCGCAACACCGGGCTGCTGGAGGACGGCGGCGCCCGCCACCTGCTGGTCGGCGCCGGGTACGAGGCACAGGCCGCCGAGCTCACCGCCGGGGCGACCACCGCCCTGCCGCTGACCGATCCGTCCGACTCCGGCAGTGGCGCCGAACTCCCCTCCATCGGAGGCGAGTTGGACCTGGCGTACGTGATGTTCACCTCGGGCTCCACCGGCAAGCCCAAGGGCGCGATGGTCCAGCGCTCCGGCATGATGAACCACCTCTGGGCCAAGGTCGGCGACCTCGACCTGGCCGCCGGAGAGGGCGTCGTCCAGAACGCGCCCCTCACCTTCGACGTCTCCGTCTGGCAGATGCTCGCCCCGCTCATCGTCGGCGGCACCGTCCGGGTCTCCGGCACCGACATGGCCGCCGACCCGGCCGCCCTGTTCGGCATGGCCCGGGACGAGAAGATCGCCGTCCTGGAGGTCGTCCCCTCACTCCTGCGCGCCGCCCTGGACGCCTGGGACCTCGACGGCACCGCCCCCCAACTCCCCCACCTGCGCTGGCTGATGGTCACCGGCGAAGCCCTCCCCGCCGACCTCTGCCACCGCTGGCACACCCGCCACCCCCACATC